>CAYSZN010000005.1:8490-23634 GCA_964435425.1 uncultured Akkermansia sp.
GCCGCCCGCCTCGAGACAGCCGTCCGCCACCGCACCCATCAGGCCAAGGCTGCCGCCACCGTAGACCAGGCGGATGCCGCGCTCTCCGAGCAGCCGTCCCATCGCCCGGGCGACCGCCTCGAACGCGGGATTCGACCCACTGCGCGAACCACAGAAGATGCAGAGACTTTGAAGGCGGGAGGACATGGGATGAAGGAACATTGCCACCTGACCGAAATTGGGCGATCCCGCAACCGATTCGTGCGACAAAGGCGAACGCGGCCGGGGCTACCGCTGCGCGCCGGACAGCTCCGTCCAGCTCCCGACCCCGATGACCGGCAGTGCGAATTCGAACGCCCTCTCCCACTCCGGCGTGTCGGCGAGGCGGAAGACCTCGTAGATCCGCTTCTTCCGCTCCGGATCGGCGATGCTGCCGGGGCGGTTGCTCCAAAGTCCCAGGCGAAGGCCGCCCTCGTGGGAATGGTCCACATGCCGATGAAGGATGAACGAATCGATCCCCGGCAGGCCTTCGACCCGCTTCCACGCATAGCAGTAGGCCGCCGCCTGGACACGCTCGCCATCCTCGCCCCCGGGCGTGTGAAAGCCCTGTTCGCTGAGGATGATCCGGCGCGGGCTCCCTTCGTGGAGCAGCTCCGGCTGCTCCAGATAGAGGGGGAGCTGCTCCAGATTCCTGAAGGTGATGCGCGGCGCCGTGCGCCAGTCGGGCGGCGCCGACCGGTCGTTCCAAGTGCGCGGCTCGAACAGGTTCTCGGGATAGGGATGGAAGGCGACATGCCAGTCGAAATCGCCCCCGGCTTTGGCCCGGCGGTTGAACTCGTCGAGGAAAGGCCGCGCCGGGAAGCTCTGCGTCGCGTCGCCGCCGGGATAGCGCAGATTCCAGTGGTGCTCCAGCGAGAGATAGATCCGGGCGTTCTCCGAATGCTTCCGAACGCTCGCATGCGCGAGCCGTACCGTGCGGAGATAGTCCTCGGCGAACTCCTCCATCGTCGCGCGCCCCATGTTCGCCCAGAACCAGTGCGAGTTCACTTCGTTGCCCACGATCCAGTTCCAGACGCGGCCATGCCGTCCGTCGGGACGCGACCAGCGATGCGCCAGGAACTCGAGACTGGCGGCGAACCAGGCCCGCCCCTCCTCCGTCACGGTGTTGAAGGCGGAGAGACGGTTCGGGCAATCGGGATGGTAGCCGGGATGGAGCAGGAGGCCCCGCAGCGCAGGATCGTCGCTTTCGTAGTTCAGGAGAATGATCGACACGGTCACCCCATGGTCCGAGAGCGTCTTGATGCGCCGGTCGAGGTCGGCGAGGTAGCCGCGCTGGAAGCGGTAGGCGCGTCCTCCGTAGGTCCAGGCCGGATTTTCGGCATCGCCGCGCGGATCGACGAGCTGGGCGAGATTGAAGTTCAGCGCCGCATGCTTCACCCCGAGCGCGAGCGCGTCATCCACCATCTGCACCTGGAGCCCCTTCTTCGACGGAGCCTCGGGAAAGGGAGCCGCGTCCCGTGGGCCAGCTTCCTCCGCATCGGCGCAAAAGCAGACCGCCGCAGACAGGAGGATCAAGTGGCGGCGAAGCAGCATGGGACGGAGAGGGCTCCTGGCCGGGAGACGGGATCTACAATGCCATCTCCGGAAAGTGCTTCTCCAGACAGGAGGAGCAGATTCCGTGGCTGAACTGCGCCTCGCTGTGCTGCTGGATGTAGGCCTCCAGCTGGTGCCAGTTTCCCTCCTCGTCGCGGATGTCCTTGCAATAGGAGCAGGTCGGCAGAATCCCACGTAGCGTCTTCACCTCCTGCAGGGCCGTCTGCAGGGAATGGATCAGCTCCGCGTTCTCGCGCTCGACCTCCTTCCGCCTTTCGATCTCGCGCTGGGCCAGGCTCAGCTCCAACCTCGTCCTGGTCACCTCCTTCAGAATGGACAGCACGGGGCGGTTCTCGATCTCCATGCCATTCTTGCCGGTCTGCCAGGCGATGTACCAATAGAGAAAGGGAAAGGCGAACAGGCCGATCACCAGACGGCTGACGAAGGTGCCCGTCATGATCTGCAAATAGTCGGGACTGCCCAAGAACGCACCGGTGGCGAAAAGCACCACATCCAGCCACAGCACTCCCAGCAGGGTCAGGAAGGACCGCACCCAGAGGCGCATCTTCAGCTCGGGCTTTCCAAGGAACTCCCAGGCAATGGCCAGAAACACCAGGTCGGCGAACGCCGCCGCGATCGACGCGACGTAGGTCCGAAGGCTCTGCGGCGGAAAGTAGCTCACCATCTCCGGATCCGCCAGACGAAGCTGCCAGTGCAGCACCAGCGTCACGAGGGGGACGATCACCGACACGCCGATGATCGTCGAGATCGCAATCCTCGTCGCCCGCGGACCGTCGAAGACATACACCACGAAAACCCCCAGCAGCAGCGCCGTGTAGAACACAGTGGATCCCACCATGAAGGATACACCCGGCAGCTCGACCTTCACGCCGGCATCCGTCACCCAGACCATGACCGCCGTCAGGCTGCCGATCAATGCGTAGAAATGCGCGAGCCCCAGCCGGTTCCGCAGCGAATGCGCCCACAGCACGAGAAAGTAGACCGAGATCGCCTCGGTGATCAAGACCGGCAATTCCTTCATCATGCAGCAGACATCGGCTCTTGGTGATTTCCGCCGGACAATACGCGGGAATCCTGGATTTCTCCAGAAAAGCCTGAAAGAAGCCAGGGAGGCAGCGAAGGGCGCGCGCCTTCCACTGCCGGATGCCCTACCAGACGCTCATAGATTCAGCTCTTCCTGAATCTCGGGATTGGACTCGATCTTTTCGTATTCGACGACGACCCGGTTCCAGCTCGCATTGATCTCCTCCCTCATTGAGGAGAGCCGGGAGCGGGCCTTGCTGCGATCGGTCTCCCCAAACCCCTTCAATTTCTCCGCGAAGTCGCCAAGGGCATCCGCGCATCCACGGGTGCGTGGATCGAGATGGACCCTCGCCCTCCTCAGGGCGAAGATCGATTCGGAGAGGTCGCCCGTCTGCTCGGGAACGGAACCGCTCCGCAAGGCCTCCCGGATCGGCGCCGTCGCCCTGTAGATCTGCAGGAAGGATCCCCGCAGGCTCAACTGCGTGCCCGCCTGCCCCCTGCCCTTCAGCAACAGGAAGCGGGCCGATTCGTGGTTCGGAGCCAACTCCAGCACCTTCTCGAGACGCGCGCTCACATGCGGGTTACCGATCCACTTCGCTCCGTCGGGCTGTCCGAGCACTTTCTGCACTTCCGAAAAGATCCCGATGCCCTCCTTCAACGCGGCGTCCCGCTCCTCCTCCGTCCTGGCGAGGGCCAGGGCCTCCTCGAAAGTCGAGATCGAGAACACCTGGATGTCGATGAAATACCGCATGTCGCCGACAACGGCGAAGTCGGCGAGCGTCGACCGGTTCTCCTTCGGAATGGCCACGATCTTGCACTTCCCCTTGGTCGCTCCCCGGATCTTTCCGTCGATTCCTCCGACCGCCTGCACGGTGCCGTCCGCATTCATGTCCCCCGTGACAGCGAACTCCTGGCTCAAGTCCTCTCCCGTCAGAATCGATTCGACCAGCAGGGAGCAGGCGACCGCCGCGGAAGGGCCGTCCTTGGGGGAATACTGCTCCGCGAAGGCAAGCTCGATCCGCTGGCCCGAGGCAATCCCCTGATGGCGCAACTGGTGGAACTTCTCGACTTCCCGAAGCGACGCGATCGCCAACTCCCCGACATCCTGGTTGAATTGCAGGACGATCCGGCCCGGCCCCACCCCGCCATCGAGCAGAGTGGCATTCATGCGAGAGGCCTCGCCGGCGAAACCGGCGTTCGAGAGCTGGGTCACGAGCAGTCCATGGACGGAGGACTGCGCCCTACCCTGCGGCGCAGCAACCGGGATCTCCTCCGGCGGATCGAAGGGCGACTTTGCCGACAGCTCCACCGTCTCCGCCTCGGACTTCGGCTTCGCCAGCTGCGGCTTGCAGGACACGAAGGGCAGAGCACCCGCCGCGAGCACCGGAATCCACCCCATCCAACGCCATCGCGACGGCTCTCCGCCGATCGGATCGCCGGGGCCCTTCCTCTTTCTTCGCTGCCAAGGGGACATCATGGCCCCTACGCTCTACGGAGCCTTCATTCTTTGTCAATGGAAATGCAGCTCCCATGTTCCCGCCAAGTCTCTTGCTTCGATGGAAGCCGGATCGAAGAGGGCGGCTGGCTTGGGAAATTTTAGACCACGGATGGATTCACGGATCCACACGCGCAGCCCACATGATCACAATATCCGGATTTGCGTTCATCTTCGTTCATTCGTGGGCCAAGCCCTTTCAACCGGGGCCGGAATCGATTGGCTGGACTTCGAAAACCTTGGCCACACTCCCTCATTCCGACTCCAGCACCTGCACCGCATCCGCCCCGACGATGCCGTCGGTGCCGCCGTTCTCGATCACCACGGTCGCGCTTTCCCCGTCGAACTCGAACACGCCGAGCCGCAGAAACACCTCGCCCTCGGGCAGAACCTGCCGCTGGTTCACTCGCACGACGCTCTCGCCTCCGGCGTGGCGGATGGTCACGGGCACGTTGCTGGCGCGATTCGGAGCGGAGGCGTAGGAGACGCCCACGGCGTAGCGGCCCGGCTTGGGGAGGGCGAGGCGGTAGGTGACGCTCAGACGGCCTTTCTCCTGATTGGCGTCGTGGAGGCTGAACCCATCGACGGGCGAACCGTAGCTGGTCCCGGTCCAATGGCCGGTCTTCTCCGCGTCGCGGTCGTCCATGACGAGGCCGGGGAGCTTCGCGGAGCGCGGCAGGTTGGCGAGGGAGGGCAGCTCGAGCACCGCCTCCTGCTCCAGCAGACGGGATCTCAGAGTCGCCGTATCGATCTCCTGCACGGTGACGCCCTTCCGCACGGCCTGGGCGGCAGCGAGCCCGCTGGCGTGGCCGAGGTTCATGTAGACCGGCTCCATGCGCAGGGAGCAGCAGGCGATGTGGCTCGCGGAGAGGCACACGGGCACGAGGAGGTTCTCGCAGTCGGCGGCCTTCGGTGTGATGGAGCGGTAGGGTATTTGATAGGGCAGAGCGGGCTCGTCCTGGAAACTGCCTTCGTCGCGCACGGTGCCGTCCTCGGCGAGGATGCGCTGCACGATATGGCAGTCGATCACGAAGGAGCCCATCGCGACGCCGTCGTCCTTGAAGATGTCGTTTTGCAGATCCCGCTGCGTCATCACATAGTCGCCGACCATGCGCCGTCCTTCGCGGATGTAGAGGGCGTAGGGCCAATGGTCGTTGTCGGCGAACTCGTCGCGGCACAGTCCCCATTCGTTCGTCTCCTCGCGCAGGCGGGCGGGGACACGCTCGTCGTGCCCGAGGAACCAGAGCATCCCTTGGATGAAATCGATGTGGTCCTGCCAGATGCGCGCGCGGGTCGCGGCGTCACCGTCGGGATAGTCGAAGTTCGCCCCCGGATAGTCGGTGGAGAAAAGGCCCTGGGCGTTGAGGTCGTATTTGCCGTTGGCGATGTCGCCGAGGTGGAAGATCCGGCCGAAGCGGATGCCGGGGTAGGCCTCGATGAGACGGGCGAGCAGCTCGTAGCGGACGGGGTCGTAGTGCGCCGGTTTCGGGAAGGGCACGCGGATCTCGGGACGGCGCGTGACGCAGATCCGGAAATTGTAGGCCTGGGTGCGGTGGTCGGCGGCACCGGGTTCGAGACCGGGATCGGGGAAGACGCCGAAGATCGGTTTGCCCTCGTCGTCCAATCCCGAAATCGCCGCCGGCGTGCCGTGGATGTAGGAAGGGCCGTCCCCGCCGAGGCTGGGGCTGAGGGATTCCATCACCTCGACGCTGCGCGGGCGGATCGGCATGGGATGATGGCCCGCGAGGGGCTCGCCGTATTGCTCGCGGCTCTCGCGGCCTACGATATAGGCGATCTTCGCCGCCGCCATCAGGTCGCCCTCGTAGCTGGCATCGACGAAGACGCGGCCTGCGTGGCTGGTGCCGTCGGTGGTGGCCAGCGAGACGATCCGCGTTCCCTCCTTTCTCACCGCCTTCAGTGCTTGCCCTGTGACGACGCGCACCCCGGCCTCCTTCAGCATCGCTTGAAAGGTCTCCAGATTCACCTGCGGCTCGGCGAACCACATTGGCGTGTTCGGCTTCGCCGCTGCCGCGCGGGCGAAGAACTCGCGGGCGAAGCCGCCGACGGTCTCCTCGCGTCCGACGTCGGTCTTGCTCAGGCCGCCCGCGACCATTCCGCCGATCCATGGCGTCGCCTCGATCATGATCACGGAGAGCCCCTCCCGCGCCGCGACGACGGCGGCGGAGATTCCGGCGGGCGTGCCGCCGTAGACCACGAGATCGACCGGCTCGGCGCGCAACGAGGACAAAAGGAAGCTCAGAACCAGGGCACAAGGGAGAAACCGCTTCATCGGCGGCATCCTACATGGTGGCCGGAAGACTGTCGCCGCCTTTCTCGACCGTGAGCAACCCGGTCAGACCGCCGATGCAACCCTCTCAATCCCCGTCGAGGAGACGTCCCAGTCCGCCGAGCACGCTGCCCTCGCCCTGGGCTCTGCCGCCCGCCGAAGGCGCGGCCTGGAGGATGCGGTCGGCGAGGCGGGAGAAGGGCAGGCTCTGCAGCCAGACGTGCCCATGCCCGCGCAAGGTCGCGAGGAACAGCCCCTCCCCGCCGAAGAACATCGATTTCAGGTTTCCGGCGCGCTCGATATCGTATTCGATCCCCGGCGAGAAGGCGACGAGACAACCCGTGTCCACCCGCAGGGTCTCGCCCTTGAGCTCGCGTTCGATGATCGTGCCGCTGGCGTGGACGAAGGCCCTGCCGTCGCCCCGCAGCTTTTGCAGGATGAAGCCCTCGCCTCCGAAGAAGCCCGCGCCGAGGCGCTTGTTGAAGGCGATCGTCACCTGGGTGCCGAAGGCCGCGCAGAGGAAGGAGTCCTTCTGGCAGGTGATCTCGCCGCCGATCTTCGAGAGGTCGAGCGCCACGATCTTTCCGGGAAAGGGTGCGGCAAAGGCGACCCGCCGCTTTCCGGCCGCGCCCGTGTTCGTGAAATGCGTCATGAAGAGCGACTCTCCCGTGAGCGCCCGCTTGCCCACGGCCAGCAGCTTGCCCATGAAGCCCTCGTTCGGATTCGAGCCGTCGCCCATCTTCGTGACGAAGGCGATGTTCTCCTCCATGTAGTTCATCGCCCCGGCCTCGGCGATCACCGTCTCGCCCGGATCGAGCTCGATCTCCACGATCTGCATGTCGTCGCCGAAGATCTCGAAGTCGATCTCGTGCGAGCCTCCCCGCATCGGCGGAGGCCCGCCCGCCGGGATCGCCGGGGGTTGCGTGTTGTGGGGTCCGAACAGGGACGGCAGGACCTCGCCCGCCGCCGTCCAGTTCGCCATGCCGCTGCTCCAGACCCGCGTCTGCGGAGTGATCGTGCCATTGCTGACGAGGGCGGGCAGCTCCGTCTCGGTCGTTTGAAATTGCTCGTTGCTCGCGGTCGCGTAGTGCCAGGTTTTCATGGTCATGTCAGTGCGGGCGGACCATAGTGCGGTTTTCTCCGTCGGGCAAAGCCCGAAGCGCGCCGATCCGCAGAGCCGCTGCCGCCATTCCCCCGCCCCTCCACAAGCTCTTGCAATCGCCCTTCCGCGTGCTTACCGCTTGGGGAGCGTCCCCATGCACATCGAAACCTTTCAGGTCTTCTGCGATCTCGTGGACACGGCCAGCTTCTCCGAGGCAGCGGCGCGGAACGGCATCAGCCAGAGCGCGGTGAGCCAGCAGATCCGCACGCTGGAGGAGCGCTACGGCGTGATCCTCGTGGAGCGTGGCCGCCGGAATTTCGCGGTCACGCCCGAGGGCGAGGCCTTCCTCCGCGCCGCCCGGGGAATCGTCGAGGCCTGGCACCGGATCGAGCAGGATCTCGGCAGGATGCGCAACGTCGTGGCCGGCCCCCTCACCATCGCGACGGTCTACAGCATCGGCTTCCACGAGCTGCCTCCCTACCTCGAGGAATACCGCCGCCGCTTCCCCGAGGTCGACCTGCAGGTCCACTATCGCCGTTCCGGCCAGGTCTACGCCGACGTCTCCGAAAACCTCGCCGACCTCGGCCTCGTCGCCTATCCGCAGGAGCGCAAGGGCGTCGAGATCGAGCCCGCCTGGCGCGACCGACTCGCCGTGATCTGCCCCCCCGGACACCCTCTGGCGAAAAAGCGCGCCCTCGACCTGAAGGCGATCGACGGGCAGCGCTTCATCTCCTTCGAGCCCGACCTGCCCACCCGGAAAGCCATCGACGCGATGCTCTCCCAGGCTGGTGTGACGGTGAAGGAGGTCGTCGAGTTCGACAACATCGAGACCGTGAAGCGCGGCGTCCTCATCGAGAACGCGATCTCCATCGTGCCCGGTGCCAGCGTGCAGTCGGAGGTGAAGGCCGGCACCCTCGCCCGCATCCCCATCAACGGGAAGTTCGTCTGGCGTCCGCTCGGCATCGTGCGCCGCCGCACCCGGGCGATCACCCCGGCCATGCGCGAGATGATCGCCCTGCTGAAGGAACGCCGCGAGGAGACCGAGGGGATGGAGGGATGAGGGCGCCCATGAACCTCAAAGGGCGCCCATGAACCTCAAGTCCACCTGCCTGCGGCTATTGCCGAGTCCGTGGCCCCCCATGGCCCCGGACCTGGTCGCCCATCCACCACAACGACGGACGGCCCCATGGACTGTCCGCTGTCCTTGAGACCGAGGTCGGCGATGGAACCGGCGAGGCTCTACAGCCCCGCCCAGACACCCGCAGCCATGCCGGTCACGGCGCTCTCCTTCGACGGAAGGCGACCGACCGTGAACCTTGCCCCGATTTCAAGCCGTCGGCGCGCCGCGAAGCTGCCCGGGGGCGGAATCCCTTTCCTCCCCTTCGGCGAAAGCCCTCACTCGCCGAGCCGCTTCCGCACTTCGTCCACGGTCAAGCCGGCCACGGGCAGATCGAAGCCGAGAGTGTCTCCGTTGGGCCGGAAGCCGCCCCCGTCGACATCCACGAAGATGGGATTGTTGTAGGCGACAGGCTTCATCTGCGACTGCCTGCTGGTGCCGAAGCCGGCCTCGAGGCTGTGGTTCTCGCCGATCGCGACGACGATCAAATGGGCGTCCTGCTCCAGATCGAGCTTCAGGACATGGTCGAACTTGACGACGCCATCCTGGAACATGCCGGGATCCTTTTCCCGCGTGTAGTTGTATTCGGGGAGCTGGCGTCCGTTCACGAGCACCTGCACCCGGTCGATGTCGAGCCAGTCGGCGCACTGCACGCGCACCTTCAGATCGAGCGCGCCGCCGACCCGGTCCAGCCCACCGGCGATGACGCCGCTCCCGGTTTCGACCTCGAGGAAGGGACCGGAGCTGACCACCATGCGGCCCGCCTTGGCGTTGCGGCTGATTTCGCGCCAGTCGATCGCAGCGGGATCGTCGGTGGAGCTCCTCACGTAGGTCCGCCAGCCGCCGACGCCATTGCCATGGACATGGTGCGCGTCGGAGACAGCGATGGCGCGGGGCGCGAGGCCCTGATTGAGAAGCTGCAGCCACACGAATTCGCGGACCATGGCGACGACGCGGCCGGGCCCGCTGCGAGCGGGAGCGATGCGGTAGGGCGCCCCGGCGAGGATCTCGCTGGCGATGAAGTTCTGCGTCTCGAGACCGTCGACGAGCCCGCCGAAGTAGGCGAAGCCTCCGTCGGCGCGTCCGTCCTTGTCGCGGTCGACGAAGTTCTCGACCATGTCGGGGTGGTTCAGATGAACCCAGCGGTCGGTCTCGGCCCCCTGCCAATCGCGCAGGAAGATGGCATTGATCCGCGGATCCCTGTTCCAGACCGGCGCACCGCCGTCCTGGCGGGTCGGGTCGGGGACGAAGGGAAAGGCGTTGAAATGCGCCCCCGCTCCGGTCAGTTCGAGGCCGGGGACGGTCTTCAGGAAGGGGTCGAGCCCGAGCCGTGCGATGTGCGGGGTCCAGTCGTAGAGCCGGTTGTGCTCCGTCGTCGGCGCGAACTCGAGATGCTCGGCAGCGAGGCTGATGAGGCGGTCGTCGGTGCCGCAGGTGTTGTCGCCGCTCGGGGTGGAGTGGCAGTGGAGCTCGGCCGATATCCAGCCGGGCGTCGAGACGCTGCGCCGGAGGACGGCGGCGATGCGGTGGCCCGATCCCGCGGCGAGCTCGACGGTCTCGCGGTAGCGGTCGTGCTCGGGCCCCCGGGTGACGACGATCTCGTACTTCCCGGGAGGCAGGGGCACCTCGAAACGTCCGGTTTCCGAATGGTATTGGTCGACGCAGCCCCGGGCGCGGTCGGTCGGCCCCAGGTTGGCCTTGGGCGTCGCTCCGAGGGCGATGAACTGCACCTTGCAGGGAATGCCGCGGCCGGTCTCGTCCTGGATGTCGAAAGCGATGGAGGACCGGGGACCGAGGGAATAGGTCTTTGTCAGGCTGCCCGCCGCCGCAAGCTCGACCACATCCCCGATCCGGTCGCGGCCCCGGTCCTCGATGGACAGCGCATGGGAGCCGGCGGGCAGCTTCACCGCCACCTCCCCCTTTCCGTCGGGATAGGCCGGCAGAGCTTTTTCCGGATCCGCGCCGATGAGGATCCGGCCTTCGGGGAGCGCGCCGCCCTGCGCGTCGGAGAGGGCGATGGAAAGCGCCGCGACCGAGCCGGGATCCCGCCGCTCCGCGACGATCCCGACGGCATGGGCCGGGGAGATCCCGACGGCGAGGAAGCGCGCCACGGTGACCGATGCGCCGGCGGCAAGCTCCACCGAGCCCTTTTCCGGCACCTCCGCTCCGTGCTCCGCGACCCAGGCAAGGGCGTAGCCGCACTTGTCGGCAGGATCGATCGCGTCGGCCCAGTGGATGCCGTCGATGACGCCCTTGCTCCGCATCTGCGTCCAGTTGTCCCCGAGCGGCACCTGGATGGGCTCGCTCCCTTCGTTCGCGATCGTGGTGACGACGAGCAGGCCCTGCCAACCGTCCTTGAGCCGGTATTCATGCCGCCGCGAGAGACCGCCCGACTTCGCCGCCGAGACGAAGGTCTCGAGGATGGCCTCGCCACCGCTCCCGCCATCGACGATGCGGACGTGGTTGACCGGGCCCCGCTGGCCGCAGGGGGCGAAGACGGTGAGCTGGTCGTTGTCCGCATCCAGGAGGGTCAGGTCGTAGACGCAACCCGGTGTGATGCCGTCCTCGCCGTAGAAGGTGCTCATGTTCGCCCGGCGCAGCGGCAGGTTGCCGGAAACGACGGCCTCGATCCGGTCGTTGCGGATCACGAAGTCGCCGACGATGGCGTCCGCCTCCTTGCCGCCGGGGCGCCCGTCGAAGCTGGCCTTTCCCAGTTCGAACACTTCCGCGGACTGAAGCGGAGGACAGGAAAGGAGGAGAAGCAGGGCGGAGAGGCGGCTCTTCATGCGGAGAGAATCCGGGGAATCCTCCGTCGATGACAGAAAAAAACCTCCCTGTTCGCGTGAGCCGGGCCAAGCCCCGCTCACTGCTGCTGCACCGTTTCGGCCCCGAGGAGGAGACCGGGAGCGGCGAGACTGACATTCTCCAAGGCGTTCCCGGCGATGCGGGAGTCGGAGATGACGTTGTCGGTGCAGCTCGCATCGTTCACACGGATGCCCTGCGTCTTGTTGCCGGTCGCGGCGAGGCGCTCGAAGCGGTTGCGGCGGCAGGCGCTGTCCTGGATCTCGCGGGTCTCGGCGACGAAGACGCCCTGCTCCCCGTTGTCGCGCAAGTAGAGGTTGCGGAAGGTGTTCTCGTTCGAATCGCGCATGAAGATCCCCTGGCTGCCGTTCTGTGTGAAGGTGGAGTCGACGACGAGATTGCGGTTGAACTTCCAGTCGATGGAGAGGCCTGCGCTGCGGTTGTGGTGGAGATGAAGCTGGTCGAAGACGCTGTCCTCGGTCTCGTAGCAGGCAAGCCCGTCGAACTCGTTGTTCCAGGACTCGAGATCGACGACTTGGATGCGCCGGCAGCCCTTCTCGAGGACCACCCCGCCGGAGCGACAGTTGTGCGTCGCGAGGTTCTCGAGGCGGATGTCCTCGGCGCCGCGGACGGTCACGCCGTTGTTGCGGATGAAGGTGAGGCCACCCATGTCGCAGGGTCCGCCGCAGCATTCGAACTGCTGGGTGGCCCGGTTCCCGTCGATGACGAGGTGGGCGACGACCACATCGCGGACGATGCGGGCAACCGGCGTCGCCGTGCTGCCGACGACGACGACGGGACAGTTCGCTCCGTCGGCGAGGCGCAGGACGGTCTCGCGCCCGATTCCCCGCAGTTCCACGCCGTCGCGGTCGATGACGATGGGCTTGCCCACGGGGAAGAGCGCCGGTCCGAGCACAACCGTGCCACCGGCGGCGGGCAGCCCGGCGATGGCGGCGTTGATCGTCTCGTCGTCGCCGGAGTCGATGTAGACGGTGGCCCGCTCCTCGGCGAGCCCCCCAGGCAGGGGATGCAGAGCGCAGAGCAGGACAGGGAGCATGGGCCAGAGGATGCGTTTCATGGTGGGCAGTTTCCTCCGGAACACCTCGGGGGAGCAGGGAAAGTGCCCGGAAAGGCGGCGCTTGGCAAGCGCCGCTTCGCCATCGAACGGGCACCACGGCCGTCTTCCGGAGAACTTGGGGCCGTCCCTTGATTGCCGGACGATTTCGAGGAATGTCGGGGATGCCCGCCCGTTTTCCCGCCGCCCTCGCCTGGGGCGGAGTCCTCCTCGCCGCCTGCGGCGACCCCTCGCCACCTCCCGCAACGGCGGAGGGACCAGCGCTGCCTGCCACCGAGCCGGCTCCGCCCCCTCCCCAGTTCTGGAGCGAAGTGAAGCTGCACGAGACCATCCGCACGGCGAATCCCGGCTACACGGGGAACGGCCAGTTCGAAATCGATCCATCGGGCCAGGTCCAGGCCGTCGTCCTGGACCAGTGCGGCGTCACCGATCTGTCGCCCTTCCGGGGGATGACGCTCCAGGCGCTCTATCTGCAAGGATGCGCCGTGCCCGAAATCGCCGTTCTCGCGGGGATGCCCCTCGTCGAGCTCTATCTCGAACAATCGGCGGTGCGCGACCTCTCCCCGCTCGCCGGCATGTCCACCCTGCGGAAGCTCGGGCTCAGCGAAACGGAGGTCTCGGACCTCTCGCCCTTGCAAGGACTCGGCCTCGTCGAGCTGAACCTCGTCGACACGAAAGTCGCCGACCTCTCCCCGCTGGAGGGCATGCCCCTGCAGATGCTGTGGCTCAGCGGCACGCCCGTCTCCGATCTCTCTCCCCTGGCCCGCTGCCCACTCGTGAGCCTGACCGTGCACCGCACCGCCGTCTCGGACCTGTCGTCCCTCGCCGGCACGGCCCTGCAACGGCTCCACATCGGCGGCACGGCCGTGACCGACCTGAGCCCACTGCGGGGAATGCGCCTCACCCGGCTCGTCCTCGATCCTGACAAGATAACAAAGGGCCTCGGAGTGCTCCACGAAATGCCCACGCTGAAGGAGCTGGGCACGAAATTCGAGGACGGCGGCAGCGACCTCGTCCCCCCGGCGATCTTCTTCGAGCGCCATCCCGCCGCACCGGGAAACTGAATTCCCAAGGAAAACCGGAGGCTCCGGCCTTCCCTACCGACAAACCGCATGTTCCGCTCTTTCTTCACCGTGGGATCGCTCACCCTGGTCAGCCGCGTCGTCGGATTCGCCCGCGACAAGCTCATCGCCGTCCACCTCGGGAGCGGCGCGATGGCAGACGTCTGGATCGCCGCTTTCCAGCTGCCGAATCTCTTCCGCCGCGTCTTCGGCGAGGGCGCCTTCAACGCCGCCTTCGTCCCGATGTACAGCCGCCGCCTCGAGGAGCAGGGCGCCGCCGCCGCCGACCACTTCGCCCGGCGCGCCCTCTCGACCATGCTCGTCATCCTCGTGTCGTGCTTCGTCCTCTGCTTCATCTTCATGGAGCCCATCGTTCGGGTCACGAACCTCGGCTTCGCCACCGACGGACGTCTGGAACCGGCGGTGACGGCCTCGCGCATCACCGTGGGCTACCTCGTCTTCATCTGCCTGGTCGCAGGGCTCAGCGGAATCCTCAACAGCCGGAAAGTCTTCGCCGCCCCCGCCTTCGCCTACGTGGTCCTGAACCTGGTCATTCTCCTCGGACTCGTTCTCGTCGTCCCCAGGACGGGCGAGCCCCTGCTCGTCCTCTCGTGGTCCGTGGTCATCGCGGGCGCGCTGCAACTCGCCGTCGTCGCGGTCTCCTGCTGGCGGCGCAGAGTCGATCTGAGACCGATCGCGCCGCTCTTCGACGGCGACATGAGGCAGCTCGCCCTGCTGATGGGTCCCGGCCTGGCCAGCGCCGGCGTCCAGCAGCTCAACCTGCTCGTCGGAGGCGCGGTCGCCTCCCTTGAGATAGGCGGCAAGATCGCCATCAGCCTGGCCGACCGGATCAACCAGCTTCCCCTCGGCCTCATCGGCATCGCCGCCGGTGTCGTGCTGCTGCCCGAGATCACCCGCAGCCTCCGGGGCGGCGACGAAGAAGCGGCCAAGCGCAGCCTCAGCCAGGGGCTCGAGCTCTCCCTCTTCCTCTGCCTGCCCGCCACCGTCGCCCTGCTCGTGATCCCACGGGAGATCATGTACGCGATCTTCGAAGGCGGAAAGTTCGAGGGCGAAGCCGCCATCGAGGCCGGCTGGATCCTCGCCGCCTTTGCCACCGGCACGCCGGCCTACATCCTCGCGAAAGTGCTGCAGCCCGGCTACTTCGCGAGGGAGGACACGAAGACACCGATGCGCTTCACCATCGTCACCGCAGTCACGAACATGCTCCTCGTCTATCCGCTCTTCCTCTGGCTCGGCCCGGTCGGATGCGCCCTCGCGACCTCGGTGGCGGGCTGGGTGAACGTGCTCCTGCTCTGGTTCGGCCTGCGTGGCGCGGGCTTCATGGGGCTGTCGCCCGGATTCGCGGGCCGCGCTATCCGCCTCCTCCTCGCCGCCGCGATCATGGGCGCCCTCGTCTGGATCCTCGCCCACTACGGCCAGGGCATCCTCATGGCCGAAGGCCGCTTCACGAAGCGCTTCGGTGCGATGGCCCTGCTCGTCGCCTTCGGACTGTTCGTCTATCTCGCCGCCGTTCTCGGACTGAGGATCTACTCGCTGGGAGAGCTGAAGCGCCGCTTCCGGCGGTCGAA
>CAYSZN010000006.1:0-22104 GCA_964435425.1 uncultured Akkermansia sp.
CGCGAGCTGCTCGAGCGCGGCCAGCGCGCCGAAGCGGATTGAACCCTTCCATCGGACATGAAGCGGACGCGCCCACCGTTCCCTAGCCTCCTCCCTCCATCTTCCGCTGGCGCTGGCCGGGGATGCCGTTTAGGGTGGGCGCTTTTCCCATGGACTCCGGTAGCGACAGCCCCCATCGCGACGACGGACGCCGCTACCGCGGCGGATTCAGCTTCGACCGCTTCTACCGGTTGAACCGCCGCGTCCTCATCTGGGTCATCCTCGGCTTCCTGCTCTGGCTGCTGCGCTCCTTCTTCAGCCTCATCTTCCTGACCTTCGTCTTCGCCTTCATCGCCTCGCCCATCGCCGACTTCTTCGTGCGCCGGCTGCGGCTGAACCGGCGCGTCGCCATCTGCCTGACCTTCGGCATCTTCGTGGCGACGATCACCGCGGTCTCGGTCTTCGTCGTGCCCCAGGTCACGCGCGAGGCCTTCAGCCTGGTCAGCAACCTGCCCGAGACCGAGCAGCGGCTCTTCGATCTGCGCAAGGACATCGTCGAGAAATATCCCGCCGCCGAGCCGATCCTGATGAACTACCTGCGCAGCACGATCCCCGATGCCGCGTTGGCCGAACTGGCCACGAACGAGGTCGCCCCGACGCCGGACCCGGCCCATCCCGGCGAGCCCTCCACCGGCCCGCCCGCCCCATCTCCCGACGACGGGCCGCAGGCCGCCGACGCGGCCGAGCGGGAGCTGCAGCGGGCGGCGCGCCAGGACGAGGCCATCATCCACCTCTTCATCGGCCATCAGATCCAGAAGATCACCGACGCGATGCCCGGCATCATCCGCCTGATGTGGAGCGGCTCGGCGACGGTGCTGCTGGCCCTGTTCTTCAGCTTCCTGATCTCGCTGGATCTCTCGCGCCTCGGGCAGGAGGTGCGCAACCTGCGCGCCTCGCGCCTGCGCGACTTCCACGAGGAGGTCGCGCAGCCCGTGGTGCGCTTCGCCTACGTCGTCGGACGCGCCATCCAGGCCCAGGGGATGATCGCGGTGGTGAACACGGTGCTCACGCTGGTCGGCCTGATGATCCTCGGCGTCCCCTCGCTCGCGGTGCTCTCGATGATCGTCTTCCTGTGCAGCTTCATCCCTGTGCTCGGCGTCTTCATCTCGACGACGCCCATCGTGCTGGTGGCACTCAATGCCGGCGGCCTGAACCTGGCGGTCCTCTCCGTGGTGATGGTCATCGTCGTGCATGCGGTGGAGGCCTACCTGCTGAACCCGCTGATCTACGGGAAGCACCTCAAGCTCAATCCCGTGCTGGTGCTGATCATCCTCTTCATCGGCCACCACGCCTTCGGCGTCTGGGGGATGCTGCTGGGCGTGCCGGTGGCGCACTACTTCATCCACGACGTCTTCGGCGTGCCGATCTGGAGCGAGCGCCGCCTCTCGCGCAAGCGCCTCTTCTCCAAATCGTCCGAGCCGGAAGCGGAAACGACCGAGGAAGGGGAAACGCCATAGTCCTCCGGGGGAGTTTCAGGTTTAACGTTTCAAGTTTCAGGTTCCAAGCCAGCTTCGGCGCGAGCCGCTGGCTTCCGGCCTATCAACTATCAACTAAAGCCTATCAACTATCGCGGAGTCACCGGATGGTCCATCGCCTCCTCGGAGTTTCCGTAGTAGGCCTCCTTCTTCGACACGAAGCGGAAGTAGCGGGTCTCCAGCGGCGAGCCTGGGACGCTCGAGATCACCACGGGGCCGCGCCGGTGCCAGGTCCCCTCCTTGCGCTGGCTGGTTTCGCGGATGCACGTTCCGTCCTTGACGAAGGTGAAGGCAGTCCCCGCTCCGGACACCCAGGTCCGCCCCACGAAAAGGGCCTCCAAGTCATCCATCCGCCCCCACTCCTTCTCCTCGTTGACTTTCTCCAGCTCCGCCTTCGTGGCGAGCGCCCCCTGCAGGTCGCCGCTCCGGGTGCGGGCCTGCATGATCTTGTTCAGCTCGCGGAGATAGGTCTCCCGCAGGGGAGCGACGATGCGCTCCGACGCTTCCTCGTAGGCCTTGCGCAGGCGGTCGAGATCCGCATCCCCCGGCGCATTCTCGTCCTCCTCCACCTCTGCGGAGGCGGACTCGAACTGCTGCAAGGCCTTCCTCGCGGCTAGCGCACCTTCCAGATTAGACTGCCGCGCGCGGGCCTCGGCGAGCCGGTTCAACTCCTTCCTGTAGGTCTCCCGCACAGGCCCCATGGCCCGCTCCACCGCCGCCCCGTAGGAGGATCGCAGGCGGTCGAGCTCCTCGTCGGCGGTGGCGGACATTGGAACCAGCAGGCAGAGGATGGCCGGAATCAGGAAAAATGGCTTCATGGCTTTTGTTTCCGATGCGCCATGATCTTGCCGCCCAGGCCGCGATCCGTCAAGACATTGGGAGTTTTCAGAAGGCCTCCCTTCCTTGCGATTCGCCGATTGTGGGTTTCAGTAGACTATCGGAAACCCCGTCGTTTCCCCTCCTCTCTCCGATGCCCAGCTCCGAAGACGCTGCGCCGGTCCGGCAGCCGGTGGCCGCACCTCCTTCTCCGAAACGGAAAAGGCTGGGCTGTCTCGCGGTCTTCCTGCTCTCCCTCCTCGCTCTCGTTTCCGTCGGCCTGCTGGTCCTGAACGGTCCGGGCTTCCGTGCCATCGCCCGATTCGCGGGCCTGAAGGCTGCGGCCTCGCAGGGGCTGACCGGCGATTTCCGCGTCACCGGGTCGCTCTGGTCGGGCTTCGGCCTCGAAGGCGTCGATCTCTCGGCGGACGGCAGCAGCGGCACGATCGTGAAGCTCGAAGACCTCCGCCTCGGCTACCGCGCCCCCGCCCTGATCCGGGGGGCGAAGCGGCTCGACTGGCTCGACGGCCTGCGCGTCGGCAAGGCGGAGATCCGCCTCTTCCTTCCCGAACCGGCAGCGGACACGGGCAGAACGGCAAAGACCTCCCGCGCGAAGCCGACGAAGGCCGTGGCGGTCTCCGACTTCAGCCCGCTGTGGAACCTCCTCGCCGCCGACCTCGCCATCGACGACCTGACCCTCTTTGTCCACCAAGGCGACAGGGTCTGGTCGGTGGAATCGCTCCGCCTCGACCTGCCGGGCAAGGGCGACGGCTCGCTGAAGATCGCCCGGATTTCGCTGCCGGGACAGGCCCCGCTCGAAAACATCGACGCGGTGCTGCGGAAGGAGGTCCACGGACTCTCCCTCGGTCCCCTGCCCTTGCTCGGCTATGCCGAACTCGAGTCGCTCGCGGTCGCGGAGCCGGAACCGGGGTCCTTTTCGATCCTCGCCGGACTCGGCCTTGCCGGCGGGAAGGCCGACCTCTCGCTCCACGCCCCGCGCGGCGAGCCGCTCGCCGTCTCCCTCGCCCTGCGCCGCGGCTCGAGCCTGTCGCTCGACCAGATCCCGCTGCCGGACTCGAAGCTGCGCGGCGCGGTCACCGATCTCGACCTGCGCTTCCAGGGCGATCCGGCCCATCCCGCGACCTGGAGCCTCGACGGCAAGCTCGTCGCCTCGCGGATGGGATGGGGTGACGCGATGGCCGACTCGCTGATGCTGCTGGCCGAAGGAAACCGGATCGATCTGGAGGCAATGCGCGGACGCGCCACGCTGAAGGCCGGGGCGATCCTGCCCTTCCCGCAGTCGGAGACGGCGGCCGATCTCGCACGACATCCCTTGCTGATCCAGGCGGCGGTGGATGTGCCTGCGCTGGAGGAAACGGTCGCCGATTTCGGCGCGAAGGTGCCGCTTTCGGGATCGGCCTCGCTCCGGGCGCGGGATCTGCTCGTGACAGGGAGCAAAGTCGGCACGGGCGAGCTCGAACTGACCACCGAGGGCCTCGCCTGGGATGGCATCGCCCTGTCCGGGGCCTCGCTCTCCGCCCGGGTCGAGCGGGAAAACTTCATCCGTCTCGCCCTCGACCTCGGTCTCGACGAGCACAGCCGCGCCCACCTCGCCGCCGCCGTCGACACCACCGCGCGGCGCTACGAGGGCAAGGCGTCGGTCGCCCTCGACACAAAGGGCCGCCTCGGCAAGGTGCTGAGCGATCTCGGGAAAAGCGGATTCTCCGGCGCGGCGGCGCTCGAGTGGACGGGGAACGGAGCCTTCTCCGCCTCGGAGCACGCCGGCGAAGCCACGGTTTCGCTGGACTCGCTCGCGATCGGGACCGGCCATCCCATCGACGGAACCCTCGCCGCGAACTATTCCGGCCGACACGCCACCCTGGCGAATCTCTCCCTGACCGCCGAAGGCGTCTCCCTGACCGGATCAGGCGAATGGGACGGCACCGTCCTGCGGCTGCCCGACTGGAAGCTGAGCCACGGCGACCGGACGCCTCTGGCCCTGACGCTGCACATGCCTCTGGAGCCCGGTGCCGAAGGCGGCTTCCTCGCGCAGGAAGGACCGCTCTCGCTCGACCTGTCCCTCGACGGCCTCGCCCTCGACGAGCTGACGCGCTTCTTCGCCGCCGCGCCTCCTCTCGCGGGCACGCTCGACGGTGGAATGAAGGCCTCGGGCAGCCTCGCCGACCTCGACCTCTCGGGCGGATTCGATTTCCTTGCCGGGACGCCGGAGGCCCCTGACAAAGCACCCGCCACGGCGAAGCTCGGCCTTTCCCTGCGCGGCGAGGTCGCCCGCCCCGCGAGCTGGGTGGCGACGCTCGACGCCCTGCTCTCCGGGCTACGGTGGCAGGGCATGGCCCTGGAGAACATCGCGCTGGAGGCGGCGACAGACACGAGCCGACTGGAGCGTCCTCTCGTCGCGACCCTGCGCTTCGACCAGTCCGGGACGGTGCTCGACGCCCGCACCCGCCTCGACCTCGGCGAAGCCCCCACCCTCGCCGACCTCGCCTCGGTCCCGCTGCAGGCCGACGCCTCTCTCGAGATCGGCAACCTCGCGACGCTGCTGAGCGATTTCGCCCCGCCGAAGTGGAAGGGCCTGCCCCTCGCCGGAGCCCTTTCCGCAAAGGCGGACGGCCTGAGGCTGGAGCGCGGCTCGCTGACGGCGGGCACGGTCTCGCTGCAATCCGAGAGCTTCGCGGTCGAGGGCAAGGCCTTCGAGACGATCCGGATCGATGCGGCCGTTCCCGCGCCGGACGAGATCGAAGCCACCGCGACCCTCGCCCTCGACAAGCGGAACCGCCTCGAAGGGCGAGGCCACCACCATCTCAAGGAAGGCCGCTACTCGGGCGAGGCCGCCCTCGACGCCGATCTCGTCGCGAAGGACAGCCGCCTCCGTGCGCTCCTCGAGGGCCGTCCCATGGCCGCCCTGCTTCCCGGGACCACGGCGCTGCAATGGAAGGGCGCGGGCCATCTCCGCGAGACAAAACACGAGGGCGAGCTGTCGCTGAAGGCTGACTCGCTCCGCCTCGCGGCCGGAGCCGAACCGCTCGACGCGGAGATCTCGGGACGCTACTCGGCCGACTCCGCCGATTTCCCGGTCCTGAAGATCCAGAGCGATCCTCTCTCCCTCGACGCCTCGCTGCGCTGGATGGAGAAGGAGCTGGCCCTCTCGGGCAAGGGCACGAGCGGAGGACGGGAGGCCCTTTCCCTCGACGCGACCCTGCCGCTCGATCCGGAGAAGCTGAAGCCGGAATTGTGGTTCGGTCAGGACTCCCCGCTCTCCGTCGCGCTCTCGGCGAAGTCCCTCTCGCTCGGCACGCTCTCCCACCTCTTCGCCGAAAAGCCGCCCTTGCTGGGGGATCTTTCCCTGGACTTCGAGGTCTCCGGCACGCCCGCCGAGCCGGCGCTAGGGCTGGACCTCGGCCTCGTCGGGATCGCCGTGCCTCGGGAGGGCGACACCCTGCCCGCGGGCCAGCTTTCGCTGAAGGCGGCGACGCAGGCGAGCCAGCTCTCCCTCTCGGGCGACTACCGGCATCCCGATGTGAAGCCCCTCACCCTCTCCGCCTCGCTGCCCTTCCATCCGGGAGCCTGGGCGACGGGCGGACGCAAGATCGGGGACGAGACGATCGCGGCGACGGCCAAGATGGAGCACAGCCCGCTCGCCTTCCTCGCCGGCCAGGTTCCGGGGATCGAGTCGATCTCGGGCGAGGTGGCCATCGACGCCGACGTCTCGGGCACGGTCTCGGCTCCGCATCTCCGGGGCCAGGCACAGCTCGCGGTCCCGAAACTGCGGCTGGAGGACCGCAATGCCCCCTCGATCCAGGACGTCGCGCTGCTGGCCCGCTTCGCGGAGGACCGCGTCATCCTGGAGCGGCTCGCCGCCGTCGTCGCGGGCGGCACGGTCGAGGGAGCGGGCGAGGCCGTCTTCCAGGCCGGCTCGGAACCGCAGCTGCGGCTGTCCCTCAAAGGCAGCGAAGTCCTCGTGGTGCGCACGCCGGATGTGAACGTACGGACCGACCTCGATCTCGTCCTCGACGGTCCCCTCTCGCAGGCCCAGCTTTCGGGCGAGATCGGAATCACGAACAGCCGCTTCTTCAAGAACTTCGACCTGCTGCCCATCGGCCTGCCCACGCGGCGGGTCGAGTCCGCCCTGCCAACGGTGGAACGCAGCCCCGCCGGTGGTGCCGCCGCCTATCAGGATCTCGACTTCGGGGTGAAGGCCGCCCCCTTCCAGGACTGGCCCGTGGCGGTGCGGGTCTTCACGAAGGATCCCTTCCTCATCCGCAGCAATCTCGCCGAATCGTCGGTCACCGCCGACCTCCGCCTCGGCGGCACGCTCGGAGCGCCGAAGCCGGTCGGCCGCGTCGAGATCGAGAAGGGCGAGATGAGCCTGCCCTTCAGCAAGGTGAATGTCGAGACGGGGCGGATCGAGTTCGACGAGGCCACGGGATTCAACGGAGCGATCGAGTTCAAGGCCCGTGCCAAGGCGGACCGCTACCAGATCGCGATCTATCTCCACGACCGCGTCCTCTCCCCCCAGTATGTGCTCACCAGCATCCCTCCCCTGCCGAGCGAGGACATCCTCACTCTGATCGCGACCGGCACGACCCGCGACGAGCTGGTCGGAGGCGATGCCGAGTCCCTCGCCGCGGGCAAGGCGGCCGGCCTGCTGCTGAAGAACCTACGGAAGAAAAGCAACGAGGCGGAAGCCGATCCGACGCTTCTCGACTTGCTAGAGGAGCGAACCGAGCTTGAGTTGGGGCGTGTCAACCAGGAAACCGGCGAACAGACCTTCGGAGGCAAGATCCGCCTCTGGAAGCAGCTCTTCTTCGTCGGCGACGTGGACCAGCAAAGCGACTACCGGGCTCTCTTGAAATACGTCTTCCGTTTTGAATAAATCCGAATCGTCGCCCTCCCAACTGAACACTGAACACTGACAAACTGAAAACTCCCCTCCAGCTCTGCCTCCTGCTCGTCGCAACGCTCGCGACCGGGTTGGCTGCGCCTAGCGACAAGGTACGGCTCGAGGGGCTGCGGACGGTCGATGCCTCGCAGGCGCGCGGCTGGATCGCCTCGCAGCTCCAGTTCGTCGAATCGGCCGGCGTCAGCCACGCCCGGGCCGATGACCTCGCCTTCTTCCTCGAGACCGCGATGCGCCAGCAGGGCTACAGCGGGGCGACCGTCGACTGGAAGATCGAGGGAACGGGCGAAGGTGCCCGCATCGTCCTGATCGTGTTGGAAGGGAACTCCCTCGTCGTCGGAGACATCTCCGTGGAGGGCAACGTGGCCCTCGAGGACGCGGCCGTGGTCGAGCTGCTCACCTCCGCGACGCGGAAGCGACTGAAGACCAAGGAGGGCCAGGCCCTCCCCTACGTGAAGGAGGACATCCGGCAGGGCAGCGCCCAGGTCGCGGCCTTCTACAAGCTGATGGGCTACCGCGATGCGAAGGTCGATCTCGACACCCGCGTCGAGGGAACCCGGGCAGACCTGTTCCTCAAGGTGGACGAAGGTCCCGAGAGCCGGGTCGGGCGCATCGAGTTCCCCGCCGCTCCCACGCCGGCGCTGACGGCCGAGTTCGAGAAGCTCCGCACGGAGTTCGGCGGCAAGATCTACTCCGGCGCCGTCCCCGGCAAGCTCGCCTCGCGGGTGCGCTCCGCCGCAGTCGCGGCGGGCTACTACCGCGCCAAGGTGGAGGCGCGGGAGCACGATGGCGACACGGCCGATGGAACCAGCCGCGTCGACCTGACGATCACGGCGGACTGGGGTGGCCCCGTCGCGGTCTCGGGCCTGCGGGTGAAGGGCAACGAGAAGGTGAGGACGGACTTCTTCGACCGGCACTTCGCCAAGATCGTGAACCGGCCCTACTCCCCGACGGCGGCGAACGAGGCCGTCAACGAGCTGCTCCAGTCGGGGGTCTTCGAGACGGTGCGCACCGACGTGGCCGCCCAGCCGGACGGCACCTACCTGCTCGACATCGAGGTCGAGGAGGGCTACTCGCGCACCCTCGGCGTCTACGGGGGCTTCACGAACTACGAAGGCCCCCTCGCCGGCTTCGAGTTCCGGCACCTCAATCTCTTCGGCACGGTGCGCAAGATCGACTCGGCGATCGAGTTCTCGAAGCGTGGCGCCCGCGGCGAGGTCAACTACACCGACCCCTGGTTCCTCGACGGCCCCCATCAGTTCAGCGGCGGCCTCTTCGCCCTGAACCGGGACGAGGAGGGCTACGAGAAGCTCAAGACCGGAGCCCGCTACGAGCTGAGCCGCCGCTTCGGAGCGCGGAAGCAGGATTCGGTCGCCCTCTTCGGCGAAGCCGCCTACACCGACGTCCACAAGGCCGAGATCGATCCCCGCTACCTCGGCGACCGCGAGTATTTCACGCATCAGCTCGGCCTTTCCCTCACCCGCGACCGCCGCGACAATCCGAGACGTCCGCGCAAGGGCCATCTCGCCCAGGTCTCCATCGCCGCCGCCTCTTCCGCCCTCGGCAGCGAGGTGGAATACTGGAAAGCCGGGGGACGCCTCGGCTACTACCTGCCCTTCGGCGACCACACCCTCCGTCTCGGTGCCCGCGCCGGACTCATCTCGCCGATGGACGGCACCGGCGAGATCCCCATCGACCTGCGCTACTTCAACGGCGGCCCCTTCAGCGTGCGCAGCTTCCAGGAACGCTCCCTCGGCTTGCGCGATCCCGCGAGCGGCCATGCGGTCGGAGGGAACTTCTACTCCGTGTTCAGCGCGGAATACGAGATTCCCCTCGGCCTGGTCAACGGTCTCAGCCTCGTGCCCTTCGCCGACGCGGGGAATCTGATCTACGACGAATCCAACGCCAGTCTCGACGATCTCCGCTATGCCCTCGGCCTGGGGCTGCGCTACGAGACGCCCATCGGCCCGATCCGGGCCGAATACGGCCTGAATCCCGACCAACGCCCCGGCGAGCCCGAGGGCACTTTTCACATCGGGTTCGGCTTGGGCTATTGATCCGACCTCTCCAGCAGTCGGCACCATTCGGATCAAGGCGGCTGCCATTGGAACAGGAGAAATCTTGCTTCTTTTGTTATGAAAATTATTATTTTTATTGATTTTTTTTGAATTTTCTTTATTTTTCACCTCAATCGGAAAGACGCGGCCAGAAACCAGGCCCTTCTCGTTTTTCGCATCGCGGATCTCCGGGACGAAACACACCACCAACCACACCGGCTCTTTCCCACGCCTGCCCAATCAGGAGAGGGAACCCGCCACCCCCTCGAACAGACATGAACCACCGGAGCCTTCTTGCCGTCTTACTGGCCGCGCTTGTCTCTGTCCCCGCCCTCGCGCGCGGACAGAACCAAGCACCGCTCATTCCCACGGGCAGCCTCAGCGCCAGTCCTACCATCGTGCACGCGGGAACGCACCCCACCCTGGCCTGGAACGTCACCCTCCCGCAATCGGTCATCGACATCGTCGACATCGTCCCACCGGGCACGATCAAGCCTAAGAAGAACCTCACGATGAACGTACGCGTCCTCGGGGCCTCGGTGAAGCGCGTCTGGACGAACTCCAAGGGGCAGGTCACGAAATGGGAATGGGTGCCGACCGAGGCCCTGCTGCGCTACAACAGCGGTTCCTACACCCGGATCTTCTACAACACCCACGACAAGGTCAACCCGAACACCATCGTCAAGACCCAGACCGTGGCGAAGAACAGTACGATCAACTTCGGCGGACGCTACAACGTGGACGGATCGTGGGCCACCACCTACACCTCGACGACCCACCAGCACAACGTGATCGCCCTGAAGAACGGGGACACCCCCCCAACCACGACCCCCCTCTACCAGCAGCCGACGATCGAGAGCTTCATCCTGCCCTACCTCGACGCCCAGGGGAACATCAAGCTGGGCCCCCGCGACGTGATCTATCTCATGGAGCTCACCCACACGGACCGCAACGACGGCGGCTTCGACCTCCAGGATCTCGTCCTCCTCGTCACCTTCGTCGAGTGATCTGGCTTCCTCCTCTTCCACTACCGTTTTCCTCGACACCATGCGACCGACCTTCCTCTCCCTCGCCATCGCCACCGCATCGATCCTCTCCGCTCCGGCACAGGATCCGGCGGAGGGGCAGACGCGGCCGATGCGCGATGCCGCCACCAACGACCAACTGAGCCAATCGCTCCGGATGGCCCAGCAGAACGACCCGATCCGCAACATCGGCCCCGCCATCGGCCAACTGGAGGAGGATCCCTCGCTGGCGCTCGCCGGACGCGACCTCGTCAAGGACTCCATCATCCTCTGCTTTCGCGGCAATCTCACCTTGCTGCCGCAACGCTCCGTCCTCCATCTGCCGGAGACGCTGAAAGCACGCTTCGGAGCCGTGGACGGTGCGGAGGTGGTGCCCTGGGCCACCTTCCTCCAGAACAACCGGGGCTGGATCCGGACCATGGAGGTCACCCGGGAGCAGGCCATGGGCGAAGCCCCCCTGCCCGCGGAGACGACCGCCGCCTTCGCAACCTCCACCTCCGTCATCGTCGCCACCTTCCAAGGAGGCCCCATCTCGGTGAAGCCCTACGTCAAACCGGAAGCCGCGCCGGTCCAATCGGCAAACCCCGCCCCGCAACAGCCATGAAACGCCATCTGCCCTTCCTTCCGCTCCTTGCCCTTCTCTTTGGCCCCCTCCTGTCTGCGAAGGCCCAGGACTACACCTTCTTCATCCGGCAGATCCAGATGCCCGGAGACGTGCAGTGGGACATTTCCGTCGCCCAGCAGGGAAGCCGGCAATCCCCCCTCGCCATCAATCCCAACGGCGCGCGCTTCGACCTCTGGGCAGTCAGATCGAGTCCCCTGACCAGCACGCTCGTCGACAGCACCTACGTGCAGTCCTACATCCCCATCGCGAGCGTGAACATCGTCTCCGAAGATCCCTACACAGTGATCCCCCGGACCCGCGCGGACCGGCCCTTCACCGTGAACATCTTCGTGGATGGCCTCAGCCTCGATCCGACCGCCCCCGCTGCCGCAAAGTCCGTCAAGATCCTCCGCCATGTGCAGGCCTATGCCGGCGCCGAGAACGGCGCCACCATCGACCGAAGCAAGGCAACCCTGCTCTCGCAGGGATCCCTGAACACCAACGGGAGCCACACCCTGAGCTACTCGGTCAACTCCATTCCGGGCGGCGACCGGACCAAGGTGAAGGGCGAGGAACGCTTCTCGGTCTATTCCCTGGCCGACTACCAGGCGCCCGAATCGCAGCTGGCCTCCCAGTTCATCCAGATCTGGCCGATGACCTCCGTTTCGCTGTCGGGGATGAACGCGGGCCATGTCATCAAGGGAATCGCTCCCGAGATCACCGTAACGCTGACCGACCTCTACCCCAGTTCCTACACCTACGCCCAGGTCTACAAAGGCCCTGCACAGCTTGGAACGGTCGGAACACTTGTGCCGGGAGCCTCCGTCGTGGTCAACAGCTCGGTCCCGCAGAACAACGCCCTCCGCCTGAAGGACTGGGATGCCTCCATCGCCACCGACGGCACCTGGACGCTGGAGGTGCTGACGGAAACCCCCTTCGGAATCGACCGCCTCGCCCACGTCAGCTTCATCGTCGACCGGGCGATCAAGGTGAACGGCGCCGTCACCTCGGTGGACTGATCCGGAACTCTAGCGCCAACCAGACCCGGCGATGCGCCTCTCCCATCGAACCCATGCCCGCATCCGCGGATCGGCCCTCATCGAGATCTCGATGAGCTACGCCACTCTGGTCATCGTCGCCCTCCTGACACTGAAGGCCTCGATCAACGCCACCGCGGGACAGGCCTGGACGGTCAAGCAGGCCATGTCCGACGCCTACATCACCCGCGAGTCCGCGCTCGCCTCCCGCATCCCCTTCGAGCTACTCACCGGCGAGTCCTCGCTCTGGCCCGCCCACCCCTCGGTCGCCACCTCAACCGTGACGATCGGAAGACTGCCCGGCGGCCAGACCGTCGATGCAACGATCCACCGGACCCGCATCCCCGATGCGAACAACCTGCCCACCTCCGGCGGCACAGGCACGGCAAACTCCAATCCAACCGGCACCGAAGCCTGGAAGCTCCAGTCCATCCTCGCCTACAGCGTAGGGGACAGGCAATACGTCAAATCCCGCACCGTCCTGCGCATCCGCTGACCATGAGGAGCCCCGCCTCCAGACGATCCATCGCCGGCTATTCCCTCATCGAGATGGCGCTGGCCATGGCCCTGACCCTCGGCATCGCCGCGACCATCGTCGCCCTGCTCCAGCAGCAGGTCTCGTTCACGAGGGTGCTGGGCCGCTTCCATTTCCTCCGCGAGGAGGCTCCCCAGATCAACACCCTGCTCGCGACTCTGGTGAACAAAGCCGACAGCTACCGCATCTATGGCTCCCGCGCCAACGCGGTGGCCTCCACCGGAGCCGTCACCCACGACGGCCGGGCCCTGCGCCTGCGCTTCCGGAATCCCGACGGCACCGCCTCCCACGCCATCGTCGCCTTCGAGCTCCAGAATGGGCGGAACCGCCTCAACTTCTACTTCCGCAACGAGAGCCAGACGACCTGGCCAGGCGCTCCGTCCTGGACGATCTCCTCCTCCCCCACCCTGGTCGACTTCTCGAACGAGACGGGCATTCTCCTCGTCGCCATGACCGGCCCGAACGGAGAGCAGATCACCTACGCGGGGAACCCCCAATGAAGATGAACGCCGCACGCGCCAGAACCGCCCGGGGAACGCGGGGATATGCCACGATGGCGGCCGTCTCGTCGATGTCGCTCGTCATCCTCGCGATGCTCGTCTACACCCTCAGCGCCAACATCCGCAACTTCGACTCCCAGGCGCGCGCCCAGGTGAAGCAGGACTACTCGCAGAAGGAGGACGCCATCCTCAACGCCCTGCTCCACATCGTTCCGAACAAGGCGATCGGAGCGATGCAGCGCGGGTCCGCCAGCAACGCCAGCGCCTACACCTGGGACACCATCTTCCAGGAGGCCCTGTCCATCGCCAATGCCGAGCAGGCGATCAGCCCGCAGATGCTCAATGCCCTCAATCTCGCCACCTCGATCTCCTCGAACACCGGCGACACCCAGTTCCAGAACGCGTCCCAGCTCGTCCAGGCTCCCGCAGGCACCGCTCTCGGCGGCAGCAACCGTGTCAACGGCGGCAACTGGTGGGAGTACACCATGCTGGGCGATGCGAAGATCGGCCCGAAGCTGCCCGCAGCCCTGCAGCTCAGCCAGGCCAACGCCGTCCTCGACAAGCAGTACCCCCTCATCACCTTCGACAAGACCCACGTGGACTGGTACACGAAGGGACTCGGACTCTCTCCCAACCTCTACCCCCTCTACAATCTCATCCAGTATCCGGACGTGAAGTTCGGCTACAAGCGGCCCGGCGAATATTTCGTCGCCAAGCGGAACTGGTGGGTGTTCTCCCTCAACTTCGGATCGCACAACCAAGAGAGGACCGGCATCCCCCCCGTCCGGAAGGACTATGTCCTCTCCATCTACGAGATCCCCTCGCAGGTACCGCTCTCCGCCTCCGCCCTGATGAAGGTCGGCCGCTTTGCCGACGGCACCGCGTGGCAGAACGTAAGCATCGACGGCTCCCTCGTGGCGGAGCAGCTGCGCACCGAAGGCACCGTCGTCGTCTCCAACGGAGCCGTCTCGGCCCGGAAATCGCTCGATCTGTCCGGCTCGACCGTGGTCGACGGCGAAACGATCGCCAGCAATTTCGACGACCTCGGCCAACGGGAGACCCGCGCCACCCAGAGTGGGAGCGGAGCGAACAACGGCGACTTCTACCAGGCCTCCGTCGGTGGGAACGTCGGCAAGGTCGCCTTCATTCCCATCAACCGCGGCAACGACACCCTCCTCAGCACCACCGACGGCAACCGCAGCGAACGCATCTCGCCGACGGGGTGGAACCACTACAGCCAGGCGGGGCCGAAAGCAGCCATGACCCTGGAGATCCGGAAGATGTCCTCCAGCAACAACCAGATGCCGACGCAGATCCGCCTGACCTACCGGAACTCCAGCAACGGAATCAGCACCCTCAACTACACCCGGGGAAACACCGGCAGCACGGCCTGGCCCACCGAGCAGCAGAGCGGAGGCAGCGCCTTCCCCTTCCAGACCGGCGAGCTCGACAACCAGCGCAAGGCGCTCATCATCCACATGGACCGCCTTCCCGCCTTCATCAATTCGCTGAGCGGCTCCGGCGGCATGGCTCTGAACCACTCCCTGCTCGTCTTCCCCCGCACCGGGGACTCCACCGTCAAGATCCCCTCCATTCCCTCCCTAGAGACGGACATGGCCATCAGCCTCCGCGGCGGCAAGAACCTCTCCGCCTACACCGCCGGCTTCTCGCTCGTCTCGCGCTACCGGGTCTACATCGCCGACACCCTCAACAACGTCGCCATCCCCACCCCGGCGAACTCGGGCCTTCCCTCTGGCTACACCTTCTACCCCCCCCTCTCCATCTTCGCCCCGGAGAAGCGCTTCGGAGAATCCCTCACCATCCAGCACCCCGTCGAGATGACCGGCCAGCTCAACAGCCTCAAGACAGGGGCGAACGACACCGTCACCCCTCTCGAGCTGATGGGCGGCAGCGACCAGCGCATCGCCGCCGACAACATCGACGCCAACCTCATTTCGCTGAAAAGCCCCGCCGAACTGCCGCCGGTCTACATGATGAACTGGCTGGTGACCATCGAAGAGGTGCATTGACCACCGCCGCGGCAACTTCATGCCACCGTGTCCATCGATTGGATCAATGGTGTTGGAAATTTCAAAAAATCATCTTGAAAATTCATATCCATTAGGTAAATTTCCATAATTTCAATATTTTTGGAACTTCTACTCTTATGGACCCTGCCGCGCCCTCCATCCATCTTCCCGAAGGTCTTCGCATCGGCTACCGAGCCCGTTTCCGCAAAGCCGCCCCCGAAGTCTCCCTCGCCACCGCCGACGCCTCCATCGAGCTGACTGACGGCCGCCATCTCCTCCTCGCCCGCAACGGCCGCGGCAAGACGACCCTCCTCAAGACCATCGCCGGCATCATCCCCTCCCTCTCCGGCGCAATCCGCTGCCAGGGCACCGTCCAGTTCGTCGACGAGGATCTCCGCTTCGACGCCGAGCTGAAGCCCCGCCAGATCTTCTCGGCCCTTTTCAAGAACGGACAGCGCGCCTTCGCCATGGAGATGGCCGAACGCATCGAGCTGGATGTGGAGAAGCCCTACGGAAAGCTCTCGAAGGGGAACCGGCAGAAAGTCGGCCTGATCGTCGCCGAGGCCCGCACCCGCCACAACGGCCCGCAGGTCCTCCTCCTCGACGAACCCTTCTCGGGTCTCGATTTCGCCGCCCGGGAAAAGGTGGACGAAATCTGGCGCGAGCAGACCGAGGGCATCGTGCGCCTCGTCTGCGTCCACCCTGACGAACCCACCCTGAAGGCCGACAGCGCCATCGCCATCCGCGACGGCCGCCTCGAGCAGCTCCAGGTCGACGGCACCCTCGACTGGATGCAGACCCGCCTCTCCCTCAACTGACGGACCACAAGGCTGAAAACTGAACACTGAAAACTCCCACACTGTTTCATGGAACTCTACCGCCTCACCCTCGCCTCGATCCTCTCGCGCAAGACCTTCGCGATCTTCGTGGCCATGCTCCTGGCCCTCCCCTTCGCCCTCCCCTACATGACGCCGTGGGAGAGCAAGCCCTCCCTGCTTGAGCCCGCCCGCGCCCAGATGGCCTGGACCATGCTCTGGATCTCCGCGATCGGCTGGCTCCTCTTCCAGGGCGCCACCATCGGCGACCGCTGGGCCTCGCACGGCATCCTGGAATACTTCAAGACGCTCGGCGTCTCCCGGGGACGGCAGATGGCCCAGCTCTGGCTGAGCTGCTTCACCGTCTTCGGCGGCATGGTCCTCATCGCCTTCGCCATCAGCACCTTCACCGCCATGCCCGGCGATCCCGAGGAAGCCCGCCACTGGGTCGTCACGAACCTCCAGTACGTCCTCCTCTTCCTCCTCGTCGTCGCCCCCCTCCTCGCCCTCTCCATCGGCCTCGGGACCCGCTTCAACGGAGCCGCCGCCTACGCCGTCACCATCGGGCTCGCGCTCTACGGCCTCTTCGGCATCGGCTACCTCGAGGTCTTCCTCGCCGACAACAACAATCCCATCCTCAACCTCGTCTACCTCCTCTCGCCCCACTACCACCTCTCCGACCTCACCTCGCGGCTCGTCTTCAAGCTCGGCTCGGTCCCGTGGGCGGAGCTCGGCCGCATCGCCGCCTACCTCGGAGGCCTCGCCCTCCTCATGACGGGACTCTCCTACCAGCTCTACCGGGAAGGCAAATGACCATGACGCCCCGCCCCCTCTCCCCCCTCCTCCTCATGGGCGCCGGCCTCGCCCTCGCGGTGGCGGGACACACCATGCTCTCGTCGCACGGCTCCCTCCGGCACAGCCAGAACGCCTTCGCCCTCCAGGGCTCCGCCTACGGCAAGCTCCTCGCCCGCCTCGCGGAAACCACCATCGACCGCGTCTGGCACCTCGGCGTCGAGCAGATCGTGCCCCACTACATGTCGGGCGAAAGCCACGGAGCCGCCCACGCGGCAAAGGCCGACCCCAGCCTCGCCACCACCTCGCCACGCGACGAATCGCCGCTGCAGGTGGGCAAGCACTGGATCCAAGCCCGCGTCGTGGCCCAGCACACCCGGACCAACGAGAAATCCCTTTCGAAGGCGCACCTCGCCACCGTCTACCGGGACATCGAGAGGATGCTGCTCAGGAGCTTCAAGCTCGACCCCACCCACTACGGAGCCTACGACTCCTACCACCTCTTTCTGACCATCAGCGAGTTCGGCGGCACGCCCATCGCCAACGAGCAGGCCAGACGCGTCGCCCTCGTCGCGATGCAGGCCGCCCGAAACGAGACCGAGGATCCCGAGCCCTGGCTCACCGCCGCCGCCGCCGGCATGAACCTCTTTCTGATGGAATCGGCCCCCTACACGGTCAAGAACGAGCCCATCCCCCTGGACATGCTGAAGAAGTACCGCAACGACATCGGCTACGCCCTCCAGCGCTTCACCGAGATCCAGGCCGAATCGGAGCGCCTCGGCATCTGGCAGAACCTCTCCATGGAAAGGCAGATGGAGATCGCCGAGCGCGCCCTCTTCGGCAAGCGCACCTTCGCCCAGTTCGACGCCCTCATCGCCCGGGCCGAGCAGCGCCTCAATCCCGGCAAGCCCGAAGCCGAAGTCGCGGGAGCCTCCGAGGAGAGGACGGAAGAGCAGTAGGGCGTTGGTTGGGGAGTTTCGGGTTCAAGGTTTCAGGTTGGCGGAAAGGGCAGCGGTGCAGGTTGAGGCTGATGGTGTCGCCTTGACATCATGATGCACCATCCGTATGATTTGATGCATGAGAACCACGGTCTCGATCCAGGACACGCTTCTCGAGAAAGCCAAGGCGGCGGCGCTTGCCCGGTCCTGCACTCTGGGGGAAGTCATCGAGGATGCTCTGCGCGAAGTGCTCGCGGCGAAACCCAAACCCGCCCGCAAGAAAATCCGCCCGCTCCTGACCTACCTCGGGACAGGCGTCCGTCCAGGAGTGGACCTTAGCTCTTCGGAATCGCTGCTGGAGACGATGGAGGGCCGATGATCCTGCTGGACGTCAACCTCCTCGTCTATGTCCATCGCGAGGACGCGGAGCGACATGCCGAATACAAGGACTGGCTGGAGGCGGCTTTGGCGGAGCCGTCCGGCGTGGCGGTGTCGGAGCTCGCCTTGAGCGGGTGCCTGCGCATCATCACACATCCCAAGATCTTCGAGAAACCGACCCCGTTGCGGGAGGCGATCCGGTTCGTCGAGGACTTCCGCATGCGCGACGAGGTCAAGCTCCTCGCGCCGGGGCCGAACCACTGGTCGATTTTCACCAGCCTGTGCGAGAAAGCGGAAGCCAAGGGCAATCTCGTCCCGGACGCCTACCACGCCGCGCTAGCGATCGAATGGGGATGCGAATGGATCACCGCCGACCGCGGTTTCGGCCGCTTTCCCGGCCTTCGCTGGCGACACCCGCTCAACTGACTTCCCTCACCCAAACAACTCCATGATCGGCGTCCCCTGGTCGGTGATCGGAACGGGACGGGTGGTGTCGTAGATGTCCTTCCGCGGATCGATCCCGAGAGCGGCGTGGATGGTGGCGTGGAAGTCGGGAACGGAGACCGGCTTGTCGAGGATGGTCTTCGAAAGCTCGTCGGTCACGCCGTAGGCGCCGCGGTGCTTCAGGCCACCTCCGGCGAGGACGAGGCTGAAGGCGGTGCCCTGGTGCCCGCGCCCTCCCCGCCCGTCGTAGGCGGCGGGGCGCCCGAACTCGGTGCCGACGGCGATGAGGGTCTTGTCGAGCAGCTTCTGCTGCTCCAGATCGGCGATCAGCGCGGAGAGGGCGATGTCGAGTTCCTGGATGAGGACGTGCTGGTTCTGCTGGCCCTCGTTGTGCGTGTCCCAGCCGGTGCCGTTGATGAAATTGAGATTGTGAGAGACCTCGATGAAGCGCACGCCGGCCTGGACGAGGCGGCGGGACAGCAGGCAGCGTTGCCCGAACTCCCCGCCGTAGAGGTTGCGCAGGTCGGCCGGTTCCTTCGAAAGGTCGAAGTGCCGCATGAAGTCCGGTCCGGCGAGGCGCAGGGCCTCGCGCTGGGCTTCGAGATACTGCGCCGGGAGGGATTCGGACTGGACGCGGCCCGCGAGAGGCTGCAGCAGCTCCTCGCGGCGGGCGGCGCGGGAGGAGTCGATGCCGTCGGGACGGGAGAAACCGGCCGGACCGCTCTCGGTGTCGGTGAGGTAGACGTAGCCCGCCTTCGCCCCGAGGAAGCCGGGCCCCCGGCTGACGTTCGGATAGCCGATGAGCATGTAGGCCGGTACGGACGGGTCGACCGCACCGCGCTCGTGCGCGACGATGGAGCCGATCGAGGGATAGGTGCTGCTGCCGCTGATGAGGCGTCCGGTGTGGACGAAGTTCGTCGCGAAGGCGTGCTCGTCGATGAGGTGGTGGTTCACGGTGCGCACGGCGGTGAGCCGGTCGGCGAGCTTCGCAGTGCGACCAAGGTGCTCGCAGAACTTCACTCCGGGAACGACCGTGTCGATGGCGTCGTATTCCGATCCCGCGATCTTGGGGGTGGCCTTGGAGTTGCCCTTGGCCTTCGGGTCGAAGGTGTCGATCTGGGCCATCCCGCCGCCGAGCCAGATGAAGATGCAGTGCTCGGCCTTGCCTTTGGGGAGGTTCGGGATCGAGGTCGAAGCCGCGAGGGGCGAAAGCGCGGCACCGCTGGCGAGGAGGCTGGAGCGTTGGAGGAAATGGCGTCGGTTCATGGGGGGAAGCGGACTATGGCCGCGGTGAAAGGTGGAGCGGCTATGGGCCGCAGTTAAAGGTAAAAAGTGAAAGGTAAAAGGTATTCTTTTTGGAGGCTCTTACTCTTTACTCTTACCTCCTTACTCTTACTCGAAGGCGGCGGGCAGGGACGGATGGGAGTAAGGAGTATGAGTAAAGAGTAAGAGTATGAGGGGTCAGGGAGTATAGATCCACTCCGGCGCATTCAGCATAGCCCAGAGCGCATCCTCCATCCTGAGCCGCCAATCCTCGTCTAGCGTCTTGGTCGGCGGATCGCCGCGGCGGGCTTCCTCCTCCTTCTGCGTCGCGAGGGTGTTGGCAGGGCCGTCGAGGTGGTTCGACCAGGTCACGTAGCGAATCGGCTTGCGCTTGCCTTCCGGCATGTCGGCCTTCCGCTCGGACTCGGGCACGACACGGCCTTCGAAGCCTTCGGCGAGGAGGGCGATGTAGCGCTCCTTCTCCGAGACGCTCGGCTCGCGCGTGAGCAAACGGAGGAAAAGCCGCTCGACCAATTCGTCGGGCGACTTCGCCTCCAGAGCGAGGCCCGTCACGGCATGGCGGTCGCTGAGACGCGTCAGCCAGATTCCCATGGTCCCGTTCGCAAGGATGGCGGGCTGAAGCACGTTCGGGTCGATCTCGCGGACATGGATGGGATCCTGCCGCGCTCCGCGCCAGCCGAAAGTCTCCATCAGGCTCGCGACCGCCTGAATGCGCGGCAGCGAGAGGCTGGGCCGGTCGCGCTCGTTCGAGGTCGAGGCGAGCATCCAGGCGCGGCGAGGTTTGCCGAGGGTGATGGAGTTGTTCAAGGCGCGCACGCTGTCGAGGTCGAGGCTGACCTCCTCCAGTTCGAAGGGCGCTCCCGTCGCGGCGAAGAGAGAATCGACGATCTGCTCGGCGCCGAGGCGGCGAGGCGAGGGCGCGATGAAGAGCGGGCTCGGGCTGGTCAGCAGCGGATCCACGGCGCGCTGATAGGCGTGGGAATTGAGAACGAGGCGGGCGATGGCCTTCATGTCGTAGTCGGCCCGCACCAGTTCGAGCCCCAGCCACTCGAGCAGCTCGGGATGGGAGGGCTCGTCCATCTCCCAGTCGGCGATGCTGGCGACGAGACCGCGACCCATGAGGCGCGCCCAGAGCCGGTTCACCATGACCTGGGCGAAGCGGCGGTTCTCCGGCGAGGTGATGAGGGCGGCGAGGCGGTCGCGCGGATCGTCGGGGTGCTCGGCGAGCAGGGCGGCGCTCTCCTCTTTCGCGAACTGGGGGAAGGGCCAGGCCGGCGGCACCTCCGTGCCGGGCTGCAAGGTCACCTCGATGAGCGGGGTGCGCCCGGTCTGGTGGAGGCGGTCCATGGGCACGCTGCTCGATTCGGGCAGCTTGATGGGCTCCTCCTGCAGCATCGCGGCGAGCTGGAAGAGGTCCTCCTGCTTCCAGGAATGCGCCAGCGCATCGTGGCAGCGGGCGCACTTCATCTCCACGCCGAGGAAGGTGCCGGCGACGATCATCCCCTTCGCGGCCATGGGCACGTCGTTCTGCGAGGCGGTGGCGAAGCCGGCGGGACCTCCGAAGCGCTCGCTCCCCTCCATGCGGATCAGTTCGGTCACGAAGAGGTCGGCCGGCTTGTTGTCGAGGAGCGACTCGTGCAGCCACCAGCGGAAGGGGCCGGTGTTGTTGAGCGTGGGATTGATGATGTTGGGGTTCTCCGCCAGAGCGTCCTGCCAATGCCCCATCCAGTGGTCGGCCCAGCGCGGATCGGAAAGGAAGCGGTCGATGGCGAGGGCGCGGCGTTTCTCCACCGGGTCGGCGAGGAAGCGCTCGATCTCCGCCTCCGTCGGCGGCACGCCCACGGTGTCGAGGGAGACGCGACGAAGGAAGGCCAGATCGTCGGAGAGCGGCGTCGGCTCGAAGCGGTCCACGTCGAACTGCGGCCAGGGCGCCCCCTCCTCGACCCAGCGGGTCAACAGGGCGACCTCCTCCTCGGTGAACGGCGCCTCCTTCGGCGGCATGATGTCGTCCCCCGCCTCCGGACCGATGCGGTAGATCAGGGAGCTGCCGTCCACATCGCCGGGCACGATGGCGGGTCCATCGGACTTCCCACCCTTCAGCGTCGCGAGATGCTGGTCGAGGCGCAGGTCGCCCTTCGCCTTGCCGCCCTGGTGGCAACTGTAGCACTTCGCCTCGAGGAGCGGCTTCACCTGCTTGAAGTAGTCCACCTTGCCCGAACGCGACGCCTCGGACTCGGCCCGCACCTTCGCGATGCGGTCGGCGATGAAATGGTCGATCGCGTTGAAGGCCGGGAATCCCTCGGGCAGGGCGGGCACCTCGACCGCCTCCACCTTCGCGAGCCACTGCCGCGCCGCCTCGCGCCGCGTCGCCCAGTAGGCCGCCGTCTCGGCACGCTTCGCGGCGCGGGCCTCGGCAT
>CAYSZN010000007.1:0-11748 GCA_964435425.1 uncultured Akkermansia sp.
CGCCGAAATCGCGCGTCGCGGCGAGCTTGGCGGTGGTGGGCGTCTGGAAGTCGGGATTGGCCACGATCTCCATCGACTCGTTCCGCGACGGGCGCTCCTCGCGGAGGAGATCGCGGCCGGAGGAGACGTAGGAGAGGGGCCAGACCTCGCCGACGAAGCGGCCGTCGGGCGCAAGCAGGGTGGCGAAGGAAAGGAAGTTCAAGTCGCCGTCGGGGGAGAGGATCACAGGTTTGCCCGCCTCGGGAAGATGGGGGGCGAGGGGATCCCAGACGCTCTTTCCGAGCGCAGCGAGGAATTTCCGCATCTCCTCGTCGTCGGCGTCGGACCGCACGGCCTGCGCGTAGACCTCCATGCCCTGTTCGATCGCGGCGGCGGTGTCGAGCGGGACGAAGGCGGGCGGGGTGCCGGCCTTCAGGACGATGGCTCCGTAGCGCGGCACGAAGCGCCCCGGCGCGTTGAAGTCGCGGTAGCGGATGAACTCGACGAGGACTCCGCCCTCGGGCAGGGCGGCGGCGACTTCGGCGACGGTGGTGTCGATGGCAGTGCGGGCGCTTTGTCCTCCGGCGTCGGTCCCGGCTCCGGCGCGCAGCTTCGTTTCCAGCGCGGCGATGCGGGATTTCAGTTCGGCGGATTTCGCGTCGTCGGCTCCGGCTCCGCCGAGGAGCGTCTCCATGAGCCGCCGCCGCAGGACCTCCAGCTCCTCGAGCGTGGCCGCCAGCTCCGGATCGCTCGACTTGGCCGCGAGGCCGCGGTCTTCGAGGAGAGACTCGAGGACGATCCCCTTAGTCCGCAGGACCACTTCGGCGAGCGGATCGGCGAGTCCGAGGCTGGCGTGCAGGCTCCAGAGATCGACCGAGGAGCGGTAGGCGAGGCGCAGGGGCTCGTCGGCGAAGGCGAGGACTTCGCCGAGATTCTCCATGCGGCCTTTGAGCACGGCGTCCGCGAGGGTCCGTGCCGCCGCCCCATCGCCGGCGACTTTGGCGAGCAGGGCGCGGCTCTCCTCGATCTCCAGCAGGGCGGGGTGGCCCTCGGGATAATGCTGTTTGGTCAGGGCGGCGGCCTTGGCGTAGGCCTCCTCCGCTCCGCCGTGCTCGCCGAGGATGGCACGGAGGTCGCCGATGAGCCGCAGGCTCTCCTCGGGGCGGATCACGTTGTATTCGAGGGTGAGATGGCGCTGCGGCGCAAAGTCGTCGCCCCGCTTTGCGAGCCCCTCCTGCATCAGGTCGAGGGCGGCGCGCTCCTGTCCGGCGGCGCGGAGGACGAGGGCGGCGCGTTCGTAGACGAGATAGTTCGTGGCGATCTCGACGCCTTCGAGCGTCTTCTCGATCGTCTCGGCGGGAACGATGTTCGTCGTCTGCGCGGACTCGGCCCATTGGCGGTAGAGCGGCAGCAGCTCGAGGGCGGTCCTGCGGGCCTCCTGCGCGAAGCCCACCGCCTCCTCGTGCCGCTCGCGCAGGCTCGCGACTTCGGCCAGCTCCATGAGCAGGTGCGAGCGCCCCCGGAGGTGGTTCATCTTGACCTGGTCGCTGAAGTCGTTCTCCGTGCCGCCGATGGTCTTCAGGAATCCCTCCCATGCCTCGTCCAGCTCCTCGATGCGCGTCACGATGGCCTCGGCGGATTTCGCGTAGTCGCCGGTGATGCGGTGGAAGCTGCCCTCCATCGAGGAGATCTCGGCGATCATGTAGCCTACCGACTGGCCGCTCTCGGCCTGCTTCTTCCACTGGGGAACGATGGCCACGGCCTCGTCGAAGGCTTTCGTGGCCCGCTCGATGTCGCCCGCGGCGAGGTAGAAATTCGTCAGGCCGCGCAGACTGAGGCGGATGCGGTCGTCGATCATGGCCTGGAGCTGCGGGGCCGACTGGGGAGGCAGGCCGGGCAGCATCTCGATCTGCCGCGCCTGGTCCACGCTGGCGAGCAGGTCCGCCTCGGCCCCGGCGAAGTCGCCCCGGTTGTAGCGGATCGAGGCTCGGTTGTGCATGGCCGAGTTCATCTGGATGCCGAGGGAGAAATCCCTGGCCACCGGCGTCAGCGCCTCGATCAGTCTGCTGCAGACCTCCTCGGCTCCGGCCTGGTCGTTGGCCGTCGTTTTCGCCGTCAGTTCGTCCCAGAGCGGCTGGACGTCAGGAGGGGCCTGGGCGGAGGCGGGGCCGGCGAGGAGCCATCCGAGGGCGAGTGCGGTGGAGAAGGAGCGGAGCATGGGGACAAGTTTAGCAGGCGGGGGAAGGCCGGCGGTCCGCCAGGTTTTGGAGTGCGGCGGTCCTCCGCCGCTTTGAGATCGCCCGACCGTGGCGAAAGGGCAAGTGCGAAATGGGTTTGGTGGGAACGGATATGTCCGCGTGGATCCGGATCCTTCGGCTCGGCGCAGGAATGGCTGAAGGCTTGATTCCGCTCCGTTTTGTGGCGAGGGTTGCGGTGCAGAGGCCATCATGTCCCCGATCCGAAAGACCTTTCTCCTGCTGGGCGTTTTCGCGGTCCTGTGCTTTGGTTTGGCGTGGTGGTCGGCGAAGAGCGGCAATCCCATCGGAGCGGGAGTCGCCGTCGTTTTTTTCTTCCTGCTGTGGCGCGGGATGCGGAGGACCGGTGTCGTCAAGGCGAAGAGGCCCACTCGCCGCCGCGGCTTGTGAGACAGGGTTGGTTCGGAGAACCAACCCTCTTTGCTCCTTCTCTCCTACTCTTACTCCTACTCTTTACTCTTACTCCTCTTCGTCCCTCCCGTTGCCTATCGATGGGAGTAAGAGTAAAGAGTAAGGAGTAAAGAGTATGAGTAAGAGTCGCTACGACACCGCATTCCTCTTCGACATCGGCAATGTGATCCTGCCCTTCGACTTTACGATCTCGGCACGACGGATCGCCGGGCATTCGCGGGCGACGGCGGAGGAGATTCTCGCGCTCGTCTCGCCGCTGACGGTGGATTTCGAGTTGGGCCGAATGTCGGTCGACGATTTTATCGCGACCGCCTCCGAGCGCATTGGCTACACGGGCGAGCCGGACTTCTTCCGCTCCGCTTTCGCCGACATCTTCGACCCGAACCTGCCCATGGTCGCCTTCGTCGAGTCGCTCAAGGCGGAAGGCGTCCCGCTCTATCTCCTCTCGAACACGAACGGTATCCATGCGCCCTTCTTCGAGGCGGCCTATCCCGTCTTCGGCCTCTTCGACGGCGGCATCTACTCGCACGAGGTCGGTCTGATGAAGCCCGATCCGGAGATCTTTGAATTGGCGAAGACGACCCTGTCCCTCGACCCGGCCAGGACGGTCTATATCGACGACCTCGCCGCGAACTGCGAGGCTGGCGCGGCGGCAGGCTTCCGATCGGTGGTCTACGCGAGGGACCGGCACGGGGAATTTCTCGAGGCGGTGGCGGGGATGCTGGAGTGAATCGCCGGGGAGCGAGAAGGGGACGCGGGGACCGACGGCACAGTTGACGGAATTGGGAAATCGGGGATCGGTTACGACAATGAACCGCAACTTCGCCGCGCTCTCCCAGGATGTTCGCCGATGGGGGTGGCTGGGACTCCTCGTCCTGGCCGTGAACGGACTCGCCCCTTCCATCGTTGGCGCGGCCCCGCCCCAGATTCTGGCCACGGATCCGCCTCCCGCGGCAGTCTACGGAGAGCCCTATGTCTACGATTTCGAGGTCGACGTCAGCGCGGAGATGATATGGGTGGTCGGCCTACCTCCGGGCTTGAACCATGCTTCCTCTACCTCCATCCAGGGCACGCCGACGCTACCCGGCGAATACGATGTGGTGATCCATGCGAAGGGATTCGACGGCGAGGAGAACGAGGTCATCCGAAGGATCGTCGTCGGTCTCCCCGAGGACCTTTCGGAGCCGGAGATCGAGATCGTGGAGGCGACTGTTCGGCATCGCGGCGGCAAGCTCTACGAGTTCGCATTCCATTTTCAGGCATCGGACGATGTGGGCGTCGCGGGCGTGGAGTACCGCGGAGCGGTGAACGGAGGCTCGTTCGATGGCTGGCGATCCTATCCCTATCTCGGGCCGGACATGCCTTTTCCCATCCTGCTGAACTGCACCGCGTTCGACTTCGAGGTGCGGGCGGTGGATTTCGCGGGCAAGCGCTCCGCTGCGGAGCATTACCGCTTCAGAGCTCCCGTGCAGAAGCCTGCCATCAAAGGGGCAAGACCGCCGCGTGGACAAGTGGGCAAGCCCTATTTCTACCGCATCTCTGCTCCAGGAACGGTCAAATTCCGTGCTGGTGGATTGCCGAGGGGCCTGCGCCTGAATGGCTCCACCGGGACGATCCGAGGGGTTCCGCGCCGACCGGGAAGCTATTCCATAAGGATCGAAGCCCGGAATGCGGGGGGCGTTTCGAAGAAGACCTTCAAGCTGCGGATAGCAGGCTGAGGCGGCTGGATCGGGAGGATGGCGACCGTCCGCTTGGATGTGGGGAAGCAATGATCCTTTGACGAAATCGCTTTTCCTGAGAAGAATAGCCGCGAGCCAGTTCCGTCCCGACAATCCATGCGCACCTTGCTTCCCGCTGCCGTCCTCGTCGCCTCCTTCCTCCTTGCCGGAGTCGCCCACTCCGCGGACCGGGTCAAGCCGAAGGTGGCCATCACCAAGACGGTGAAGAAAAAGCAGGGAAAGAAGATCCTCTTCGATTTCTATATCAAGGCCACCGACAACGACGAGGTTCGCTCTGTCATGGTTCGCGCCGCCGTGGATGGAAAGCAGGGGCCGTGGCGCCGCTATCCATACTACTCCTATCCCGGGCAGCCCTATCATCTTCCCTTTCTCGTGGATTGCCACACCTTCGTCTTCGAGGTGTGCAGCATCGACAAGTCGCGCAACAAGTCGAAGATCCGGAAGCGGACCTACACCGGGCTGCGCTGAAGGGTCGGTTTGGCGGGAGGCTCCGCGCGGCGGACTGCTGTTTTCGGTGAAATTGGCTCCATGGAGCTATCGCGCCGCTTCGCTCGGCCGGTAGCATGAATGGAGGCTGCCATCCGAACGGAGCGTCGATGACCCATGGCTCCGTCTCCTTCATCTCTTTCGTTTCCTGCCAAGGCCTTCGGGTCTTCAGGCCTTCCGCACCGCAAAACGGGAGGCGTCCTGTGGATGGGCCTCGTTGGGGCCTTCGCTCTTTTCGCCCCCGCTTCATCCCACGCCCAGACTTGGACGGTCCACTATCTTCATCCGACTTGGGCGGAAGCCTCCGTTATTCGGACGGTCTCGGGCACCCGGCAGGCAGGGTATGCGATCATCGACAGGAAATACCGCGCCGGATTCTGGGCGGGCACCGCCGCGAGCTTCGTCAATCTCCACAACCTGCTCGCCCCGAACTACTCGGAATCCAGAGCGACCTCCATCTGGAGCGACGGCTCGACCGTCTTCGTCGGCGGATAACCGCTCCAAGGTGGCAAAGATCGTCATCGTTAGAAAATAGGCGGAGCCGGGCTTATGGAGGCGGCACCCAAAACCCGGACCTCCCGAATCAGGGAAGGGGCTTGATCTCGATTTTCTCGAAATAATACCCACCATCCTTGGAATTCGCCTGGATCGCGAGTCGGCCGCCTTCGGTCTGGATGCCCTTCTGGTTTGCCCCGGCCGATGCGGCGACGAGGTATTCGAGGTAGGGCTTGCCGTTCAGCAAGACCGTGACGATGCGGTCGACGACCTTGAAATGCACTTCGAACCACTCGGACTGGTCCAGGGAGGCGGCGTCCATTGGAGTCAGGCCGTAGAGGCTGCCCGTGGGAAACTTCACCGGCTTTGACCCATTGTGCAGGCTCACCTCGACACCGCTGGCAGGATGGCCGCGCAGCGTCTCCCTGCCATTGATGTGGAAGTAGAAGCCGGAGTTCGCCTCCGCATCGGCGCGAACCCGTGCCTTCAGTTCGAAATTCTTCAGTTTCTCGGGCAGCGACGGGCTGCCTTTGAAATAAAGATAGTCGGCTTCGTCGGTGTTTCGTCTTGCGAAGAGCGCGCCATCGACCATCTGGAAATTCCGGGAGCTGCCGTTCGGCCTCCACAAGTCGAGCGAATCGCGGTCGAAGACGACTTGCCAGCCGCTTTCATCCGGGGGTGCGGGGGCAGAGGCCTTTTGGGGAGCAGCAGCCTCTGCGATCTTCGCCCTCGCCGCCTTCACCTTCAGGGCGTCGTCGAGTTTGCCATCTTTCGTGAGCTGGGATTGATAGGCTTGCATCTTCGCATCTCGCTCGGCGTGGACCGGAGCGGCGGCGAGTTCCCGTTCGGTATCGATCTTCAGGAGCTGGGCCCGATAGGTCTCCCGCAGTTGGATGACTGAGGCGGGATCGGTCGGCGCATCGGCATCGGGAACGAAGGACCGTTCGTCGAACTGCCTCTTTTCCTCCCGGATCGCGAGCGCCTCGTCAAGCCGCCCCGCCTGGGTCGCTCCATCGAGCGCGCGCTTGAGGGCGAGGGAATACTTCAAATCGAGATCCTGGATTCGTAGCCGGAACTGCTTTCCGATCCTTTCCTCGTAAGCCGCCGCAAATTCGGCATCCAGGGCGGCGAGCTGGCGATCGACAGGCGTGGGAGCGGAGTCCTGTCCCTGGCAGACAAGCGTTGTCGCAAGGATCAAACTAAGGATCAGGTAGGGCAGCCGGCAGGGATTCATGGCAGATCGACTGTTTTGTAGGGCTCCATGTTTCATGGGAATGATTGCCGGGAATCTCCTTTTCAGTCAATCCTTTCCGGACGAAAGCGCAGCATTTCATGGCGATCTTCCAACGGTCGCATTGAGGGGAGGATTGCTCAGAAAGCGTTGCGCGCCCCGATCTTCATTCCGCCACGACCACGCCGCGGTCTCCGCCAGTGGGACGGTAGCCGAGGCTGCGGAAGCCGGCTTCGGCGAGGAAGCCCTCCATCTCGGACCAGGCGTAGCAGCGGCCCTGCGTGGAATGGGCGAGGATGCAGGAATACTCGGCGACGGGCAGTGGGCCGCGCTTGTCGGGATCGAGGAAGGCCTCGTGGACGAGCATCTTCCCGCCTGGCGCGAGGGTCTCGCGGGAGCGCCGCAGCAGGGCGAGGATCTCCGCCTTTCCCCAGTCGTGCATGACGTTGGAGAAGAGATGCAGGTCGCACCCGGCGGGCCAGACGTCGCGGAACATGTCGCCCGTCTCCACGCGCACGCGGTCCGCGAGTCCGCGTTCGGCGATCTTCCCGCGGGCGATGGCGTCGACGGGAGCCTGCTCGAGGACGGTGGCCTCGAGCTGCGGCGCGTTCGCCGCGAGGGCGCAGGCGTAGACGCCCGATCCGCCGCCGATGTCGAGGAGACGCCGGGCTCCGGCGAGGACGTCGGAGACGGTGTCGGCGAGCTTCTTCCCGAGAAAGACGCCGCGGCAGTCCATTGCGGCGGTGAAGGCGCGGGCGAAGTCCTCGGCGAGCATGGAGCCGTGCCAGTCGTCGGAGGCCTCGTCGAGTCCGGCCCAATGCGCGGGACGTCCTGTCTTCAGAACCTTGACAAAATCCTGCACCACGGGCCGGTCGCGGAGCGATCCATAGTAGGGGGTGAGATCCCAGGGTGACCCCTCGCAGAGATGCTCGAGGGCGGTCGTGGACGGTGAGAGCACGCCGCTCCCGTCGCAGTCGAGATAGCCGTTGGCGAGACAGAGGGTGAGGAGGACGTCGGCGGGCCGTTCGTCCCAGCCGAAGCGCCCGCAGATCTCCGCGAGCGTGCCGGGACGCTCGCGCAGGGCGTCGAAGATCCGGAACTCGGCCACGGCGGCGGTGAGCAGGTCGATGGCGTAGACGCCGTCGCGATGGCGCAGCAGGGAGGTGGGATCGGTCTGGGGGAGGCGATCGAGTCCGGTCATGGGAAAAAGGGGCCTGCGGAAGACGCGGAAGGCACGGAAACTTTATGGAGTTTTGGGAAAGGAGTCGATTCGGGCGGTCTCCGCCTTTCCGTATCTTCCGCGTGTTCCGTAGGCCATCCCGTCATCAGAGATGCAGCAGGTTCCGCAGGGTCTCGGCGATGCTGTGCGAGGTGGGCCGGTGCGCCTTCCAGAGGTTGGGATGGTAGGGGATAGGCGTGTCGCGGCAGTTGAGCCGCTGCGGAGGGGCGTCGAGGAGGTGGAAGCCCTCGGCGACGACGCGGGCGACAACCTCGGCGGTGACGCCCCCCCAGGGGAAACCTTCGCCCACACAGAGGAGGCGGCCCGTCCGCGCGACCGAGCCGAGGACGGTGTCGGTGTCGAGGGGCTTCACTGTGCGCAGATCGACGACCTCGATGTCCCAGCCTTCGCCGGCGAGCTCGTTGGCCGCCTTGAGCGACTCGTGGACCATGGCGCTGTAGGTTGCGACGGTGGCGTGGCGGCCCGGCTTGAGGACGCGGGCGCGGCCGGCGGGGAGGACGGGCTCGTCGGGCAGGGCGTCGGCCTTCAGGTGGTAGTAGAGGAGCTTGTGCTCGCAGAAGAGCACGGGATCGTCGATGGCGACGGCCTCGAGGAACATCCAGTAGGCGTCCTCGACCGTGGCCGGCGTCATGACGACGACGCCGGGGTAGTGCGAGTAGATCGACTCGAGGCACTGGCTGTGGAAGGGACCGCTCCCCAGGTTGCCGCCGGAGGGCAGCCGCACCACGAGGGGGCAGGGGACGCCGGTGCGGTAGTAGTGGGTCGCGGCGTGGTTGACGATTTGGTTGAAGGCGATGGAGGAGAAGTCGGCGAACTGCATCTCGACGACGGGACGCATCCCCTCGATGGCGGCGCCGATGGCCGATCCGACCATGGCGTCTTCGCTGATGGGGGCGTCGAGGACGCGTCCGGGGAAGCGCTCGGCGAGATGTTTCGTCGCCTTGAAGGCGCCGCCGAAGGCGGCCACATCCTGTCCATAGATGTAGACGGAATCGTTCTCGGCGAGGGCCTTGGCCTGCGCCTCGCGGATGGCTTCGAGATAGGTGATCGACATGGGGGCGTCTCCTGCGAACCTTGGCCCAAGTTGGCCGATGCGCAAGCGGGCGTGGGGTCTTGTGCGGGGGCTTGGTGTCGGGGCGTTCTTTTCTCAGGACTCCGAGGGTGGGGCGGGCGTCTCCGCCGTCTCCGTGGCCTCGGGCGGGGGCAGGGGACGCTCGCTGCGCTGTCCGCAGCCGCTGGGGGCGACGTCGGCGAGGAACACGGTGGCGAGGAGGACGGGGAAAAGGAGGTGCTTCATGGCAGGCAACTGTGCTACTCTTTCCCCGCCGCCGTCAACTGCGATCCCGTGACCCGATTCTCCCAATTCGCCACCGTCCTCGCGAGGCCGGTCGATCAGGTGCGACTGTCTCTGCTCCGTCTTTCGGGTGCGCTGGGCCGTTTCTTCGTCCGCCGCCGCGAGGCCAGGGTGGCCGCGGGCGGTGTCCTCCTTGTCGGCTCCGCCCTGGTCCTGACTTCCGTCGCTCCCTTCTGGCTGCTCGCCCTCGGGCCGGTGGTATGGGGCATTCCCCATGTCCTTTCGGACCTCCGCTACCTCGTCCTGCGTCCCGGTCTGCACCGCCGTCTCTGGCTCTGCGTGGGGGTCGGCATCCCGTTGGCGGTGGCGGGAGCCGGCTGGCATTCGGTGCAGAGCGGTCTCGTCGCCGCAGGCATGGCGGCGTTGCTCGCGCGCGGTCCGGTGGGAAGAAAGGCGTTCGCGCTGGTGCTGGGCGCGGTCCTGCTCTGGGCGAGCGTCGCCGCGGGGGATCTGGCGTTGCTCGTCTTTGCCCATGCCCACAATTTCATCGCCCTCGCGCTCTGGTGGAGCTGGCGTCCGATGTCCGGCGGATTCCGCGGTGTGGTGCCGCTTGTCTTCTTCGCGGCGGGGGCGGCCCTGTGGCTCGGGTGGATCGCTCCACCGACGGCGGCGGTGGGCTGGGCTCCGCCGGGAATGGGTGGACACTACCACCTCGGCCAGTTGGCTCCCGGTCTGGGTGATCCGTGGGCGCTGCGCCTCGTGCTGCTCTTCGCCTTCGCCCAGACCGTCCACTACGGGATCTGGCTGCGGCTCATCCCGGAGGACGACCGTTCGCAGCCGAGTCCGCGCACCTTTGCCGCGAGCTTCCGGGCTCTGGAGCGCGATTTCGGCCCGGTGCTGCTATGGGCCTCTCTGGCGCTGATGGCGGGGCTGGCTCTTTGGGCGGTCTTCGACCTGCTGGAGGCGCGGGCGGGCTACCTCCGTATGGCCTTGTTCCACGGCTATCTCGAACTGGCCGCGGCGGCCCTGCTCTTCGTGGAGGGGAGGCGTGGATTCGAAGCGACCGGGGAGGGGGCGGCATGACCTGGCCGGTCGCCTTTCTCCTAACGCAGATGGTGGAGGCGCCGGTCTATCTCCATGCGGGAAGAGGGCTCCCGGCGGGACGCCGCTGGCTGCTGGCTCTGGGGGCGAGCGCGGTGACGCATCCGGTGGTGTGGTTCGCCTTTCCCTGGGAAACGGCTCCGTGGGGGCTGTGCTTCGCCGCGGCGGAAAGCTTCGCGGTGGTGGCCGAGGGAGCCCTGGCAAAGCTCGCCGGCCTGCGGCGGCCATGGCTCTGGTCGCTGGCGGCGAATGCGGCGAGCGTGGCGCTGGGGCTGGCCATCCAGAGCGTGCAGAGCGGAGACGGGTGGTGAATGGAGGAAAATCCCTCCTTGCAAACGCGCCTCTCGCTGGTTGTATTTCCGGGTCGCAGGAGACCGAACCGATGCCGCGTTTGAAAGCCATCCTTCCGCACTCCTTCTGGCTGGTCATGGGCCTCTCGGCGGGGCTGTCCGCCCAGGAGGCCGCTCCGTCCCCGTCCAGGACGGAGGACAAGATCCGCGTCGAGTCGCTGGAGAGGCTCGCCGACCAGCTCTCCCTCCGCATGCGCAGCCTGAAGGAGCGCGAGGCCGCCCTCGCCGCCCGCGAGGATGCCCTGGCCGAGCGGGAGAAGGCGATGCGGAAGCGCGAGGAGGCAGTGGGCGCGCTGGAGGAGCTGACACGCCTGCGGGAGGAGGTGGTGAAGCGCCGCGAGCGGCTGCCGCCTCCGCAGACCTGGCATGGGCCACCGCCGCCCGCGATCTACGGGCAGTATGCGGCGGTGCTCGACGGCGAGACGATGCAGTTCTACCACAAGAAGCAGGCCGAGACCCGCGTCCCGGTCGCGAGCACGCAGAAGCTCGTGACGGCGCTGGTGGTGTGCCGCGAGGGCAATCTCGACACCCTCGTCGAGATCCCGGACGAGGTCCTGAAGGTCGAGCCGACAGTGATCGGGGTGAAGCCCGGCGAGACCTACACCCGCCGCCAACTGGTCACGGCCCTGCTTGTGAAGAGCGGCAACGACGTCGCGGCGACGCTGGCGATCGACAATGCGGGCAGCATCGAGGCCTTCGCCGCGAAGATGAACGCCTACGCCCGCCACATCGGGATGACGGACTCGCATTTCGTCAACCCCCACGGGCTTCCCGCCGAGGGGCAGCACTCGACGGCCCGGGACATCGCCATCGCCGCCTTCGAGGCCTATCAGGATCCCGACATCCGCGAGATGGTGGCGATGAGGACCTACGATTTCGTCTTCAACGACGGGCGGGTCTACACGCTGCCCAACACAAACCGCGTCCTCGCCGACATGGAGGGCTGCAACGGGATGAAGACCGGCTTCACCTACGCGGCGGGCAACTGTCTCGTCTGCAGCGCAAGCGTGGACGGAAAGGAGCGAATCTCCGTCGTTCTCAAAAGCGCCCGTCCCCAGGTGCAGGAGGACAGCAAGGCGCTATTGGAGTGGTCTCTAGGGCTGGAGTTCACCGGGCCGATGAGGCCGTAGGGTTAAGTTTAAAGTTCAAGGTTCAAAGTTTCAGGTT
>CAYSZN010000007.1:11848-21382 GCA_964435425.1 uncultured Akkermansia sp.
CGGAGGCGGTGTCCTTCGCGACGAGGGGCGTTCCTTCGGGCAGGCCGGAGGCGAGCCAGTCCTTCACGACGATGTCACGGGAGCCTTCGATGCGGAGGCCACTGGCCGATTCGGTCAGGACGTTGCCATGCAGGGAGATCCGGGAGGAGCCTTTCACGACGACGGCGCCGTCCTCGGCGGTGAGGCCGCGGAGGGTGTTGTCGGAGAAGACACAGTCTTCGCTCTGGTCGAAGACGACCCGGCCAGGACGCTCGAACTCGCGGGGGTTGAAGGTGTTGCCGTTCACGACGACGCGCTTGCCCCGGACGATGTGGAGATTGTCGGGGTTCGGCGCGAAGAGGACGTTCCCGGTGAAGGCGATGTCGGTGCAGTCGCGCAGATCGACGTTCAGGGAGACGTCGCTGAGGACGTTGCCGGTGATGGCGATGGAGTCGATGGGATAGATCTCCTTGCCGAGGAAGCGGATGTTCGCGGCGCCGGGGGCGATCTCCTTGTAGTCCTTGCCCGAGTAGTTCGAGCTGTGCTGGATGGTGCAGCCGGTGATGGCGACCTCGCAGATGGAGCGGCCCTTGTCGCCGGCGGATCCAGAGACGTCGAGGAGGATGTTGGCGGTCTGCGTGGGCGTGTCGTCGGCGGGCATGTTCGCCTCGATGTCGCAGCCGGTGATGTGGAGGTTGCGCACGTTTCCGTCGCGGACGACGATGCCGCCGCCGCGGTTGTAGCTGATGTGCGAGTTGGCGACGTCGATCTGGTGGAGGTTCACGTCGTCGAGGTGGAGGCCGATGCGGCGGTTCTCGTAGAGGTTCACGTCGGAGATGGTGACGTTGCGGTTCCGCAAGGGGAGACGGATGCCGTCGCGGCACCAGCGCACCGCGACCTTGGAGACGATGGCCTCGAAGGTGCGGACGAGCTCGATGCCGTCGGCCTCGGGGTGGTTGCCGACGATCTCGATGCCCTCGACGAGAGGCATGCGTTCGTTCCAGGTGGTCGGCTGGAAGGTCTTCGGCGAGGCGGAGCCTTCGTGCGAGCCGACGATGCGGATGGCGGGGCCGGGGCCGTCCATGACGAGAGTCGCGGCACCACCGGCGGGCCGGATGACGGCGCTGTGCTTGCCTCCGAGGATCACCTCGAGCGTGCCGGTGATGCGATGGACGCCGGGTTCGAGGAGGAGGGTGCCGTTGCCTTCCTCAAGCCGCTGGCGGAACTCCTCGGTTCGATCAGGCAGGCTGGCGAGGTCGGGGAACTGCGACACGGCGAAGGGAGGCTCCACCGCCAGAAGGGGGAGGGGAAGCAGGGCCAGAAGCGGAAGAAGAATCCTCATCCGCCACCCTAGCAGGGGCTTGGCATGGGAGACAAGGACGCAGACGCGCCGGATCGCTGAGGCAGGGTGAGGATTCGCTCCTCGGCAAGAGGGGATTCCTTTGGGAAACCTTACTTTTTAGCTTGCCTAAAAAGAACTTGGGATAATATAATTAGACGGCTTTATTTTTCATTTTTATGGAAATTATAAGACTGGAATGGATTGAATCCGAATTTCAATAGTAACAATAGTTTTTCCTCTCTGATCCGATGATCATCCCCATTCAACCTTGGTTGGATCTCGCGAACGGCAAGGGGGCTGCCGGGCGTCCGATTCCTCCATTTTCGGGTCTGGTCCTGTCGTCCGGATGGGATGCATGGGAAGGGAGGCCCGCCGAACGAAGGGGGAGAGTGATTTCCGGAGGATTCTCTGATCGCATGGACTTCTATCACGACCCGATTCTGGCGGCGGAGATTCTCGAGGCCCTGCAACCGCTCGAGGGAAAGCAGATCTTCGACGGAACCCTCGGCGGCGGCGGACACTCCGAGCTGCTCCTGCGCCACGGCGCCCATGTCGTGGGCTGCGACCAGGACCAGGCCGCGCTCGACTACGCGACGCGGCGGCTTGCGGCCTACGAGGACGCCTTTCTGCCAGTGAGGGGGAATTTCCGCGAGATGGACGGCATTCTCGCGGGGCTCGGGATCGAGCAGGTCGACGGCATCCTGCTCGACCTCGGCGTCTCCTCGCGCCAGCTCGACGATCCGTCGCGCGGCTTCTCCTTTCGCGAGGACGGCCCTCTGGACATGCGCATGGACGACCGGGCACCGTTTTCGGCCCGCGACCTGGTCAACGAGTGGGAGGAGGGCGAGCTGACGCGCATTTTCCGCGACTACGGGGAGGAGCGTCATGCCGCCCGCGTGGCGCGCGAGATCGTGAAGGTCCGGGCCTCGCAGCCTCTGGAGACCACGCTGGAGCTGGCCGAACTCGTCGCGCGGGTCGTTCCGAAAGTCTCCGGAAAGCATCCCGCGACGCGGGTCTTCCAGGCCATCCGCATCGCGGTGAACGGCGAGCTCGAGGCGCTGGAGGAGGCGCTGGAGAAGTCCGTGCCGCTGCTCGCGCCGCAGGGTGTCCTCGCGATCCTGACCTTCCATTCGCTGGAGGACCGCATCGTGAAGCGCTTCATGCACCGCCGCAGCAATCCCTTTATCGACCGGCCCGAGTGGGCCGAGCCTCGTCCGAATCCGGATTTCGCCTTCCGCCTGCCTTCGCGCAAGGCGATCGCGCCGGGCGGGGAGGAGACGGAGCGGAATGCGAGGTCGCGCAGCGCCAAGCTGCGGGTTGCGGTGAAAGTCTGAAGCACATGGAAAAGCGGAATCGATACAAAAGCCGGGTCGGGGGAGGCGTCATCCTTCGTCTCGTGTTCGCGGGCGGGCTCGTCCTCGCGACGGGGGCGGGCTTCGTCTACATGCGCAACGAGCATGTCCTGCGCGGAAACGAGATCGGGGCGGTGGAGCGCGAGATCGCGGGGCTCGACCAGGAGATCGAGCTCTGGGAGCTCCGTATCGCGGCGGTCCGCGACCGGCACGAGCTCTCGCGCCGCCTGCGCTGGGTCCAGAGCGACCTCGCGGACATCGATGTTTCGAAGGTGATCGAGATCGAGCCCGGTGCTTCGGGCGAAGCTCCGGTGGCGAGCGCCTATTGAGCTGGAAAGGGAATTAGACCGAAAGGCCGCACCGTGGACAATGGACTGAAAACAAGGCTGGTGCTGGGCTGCGCGATGCTCGTCGCGGTCCTCTCGATCCTGAGCGCCCGCCTCCTGCACATCGAGGCGTCCAGCGGCGAACGGCTGGCGGCGCAGGCCCGTGCCCACTACGAATACAAGGAGACGCTGCCGGCGAGGCGCGGCCGCATCTTCGACCGCTCCGGCGAGCTGCTGGCGCGCAGCCAGACGGTCTACACGCTCGTCGCGGACCGCTACCACCTCCGCGATCCGCTGCTTGGCTGCATCGGTCTCGCGAAGCGCGACGGCGTGTCGCCGCAGGAGATCCGGAAGAAGCATCTGCCCGAGGAGATCGCGGGGCTCTATCGCGAATACGTCGCGGAATGCCTCGCGGAGATCCTGGACGAACCCCGCCACGAGATCGCGCGCCGACTCAAGGCACCGGGGGGAGGGGACGTCATCCTCGCGAGGCAGATCGAGGACGATTTCGCCGGCGAGATCGAGGCCCGGCTCGCGAAGCGCGAGATCCGGGGCATCCGCCTCGACGCGGGCGAGCGCCGCTACTATCCCAGTCCGATGTCCCTCACCCAGGTGATCGGCTACGTCGACGAGGAGGGGACCGGCGTCTCCGGGATCGAGAAGGTCTACGACGAGGAGATGCAGGGGCGGCCCGGCCACCGCTATTGCGAGCGGGACCGCAGCCGCCGCGAGATCCACGCCTACCGCGGTGCCCAGGTCGACCCCGTGCCGGGGCGCGACGTCCATCTCACTATCGACATGGCGCTGCAGGCGGTCGTCGAGAGCGAGCTCGACGCGGTCATCGACCGCTTCCGCCCGGCGAAGGTGACGGTGATCTTCATGGATCCCTCGACCAACGAGGTGCTGGCGATGGCGAGCCGTCCGCATTTCGACCTCTCCACGCGCAAGGGAATCCGGGGGCAGGAGCCGCTCCGCCGCAATCCGGCGGTCTCGGATCTCTACCAGCCGGGTTCGACCTTCAAGATCGTCGGCTACGGGGGAGCCTTCGACCGGGGCTTCGCCGATCCCTCGACGGAGGTGGACTGCCACATGGGGCGCTACGAGCTCGACGGCTTCGCCCTGCGCGACCACCATCCCTACGGCCGTCTCACCGCGCGGATGGCCTTCGCGAAATCCTCGAACATCGGGGCCTATCTGGTGGCGCGGCCGCTGAACAAGGGGCTTTTCCACCACTACGTGCAGCAGTTCGGCTTCGGGCAGAAGACCGGCATCGAGCTGAACGGGGAGCACGCCGGACGGATCATTCCGCCGGAGCGCTGGTCGGCGACCTCCTTCTCCAGCCAGGCGATGGGCTACGAGATCGCCGTGACCCCCATGCAGATGGCCGTGGCCTGCTCGGTGATCGCGAACGGCGGCATTCTCCGGGCTCCCACGATCGTGAAGGGAGTGAAGGAGGACGTGCGCGGCGCGGCGATGGTGAAAGGACCGGAACGTCCCGGACGTAGGGTGCTCAGCGAAAAGGCGGCGCGGCAGGTGATGCAATGCATGACAGAGACGATGGGAGAGCACGGCACGGGAACCAAGGGGGCCGTGCGCGGATACAGCGTGGCCGGCAAGACGGGCACGGCGCGCAAGCACGTGGAGAACGTCGGCTACGTCGAGGGGCGCTACATCGCCTCGTTCATGGGCTTCCTGCCGGCGGAGAATCCTCGCCTGCTCGGGCTCGTCGTCATCGACGAGCCGAAGGCGAACGGCCCGCAGGTCTACGGCGGCGCGGTCGCCGCTCCGGTTTTCCAAAGCATCGCGACGAGCGCGGTGAAGATCCTCGGCATCGAGCCGGATCGTCCGCAGGAATTGACTGCACCCGCGGCCACGCCCCTCGCGGCCGCGAAACCGGGGGAGGAAGGGCGCTGACACCATGACATTGGCCGATCTCATCGAAGGCATCCACGTGAAGCACGTCGCCGGCACGCTCCAGACGCCGGTGGCGGGCGTCTTTTTCGACTCGCGCCAAGTGGTGCCGGGCGGGGTCTTCTGCGCTCTGAAGGGCGTGGGCCGCGACGGCAACCAGTACATTCAGACCGCCGTCGAGCGGGGTGCCGTCGCGATCCTCTCGGAGCAGCCGAATCCGGCCGAGTTCGTCGCGACCTGGCTGCAGGTCGGCGATGCCCGCGCCGCGATGGCGAAGGCGGCGGCGAACTACGAGGGTCATCCGAGCCTCCGCTTTCCCGTCGTCGGCGTCACCGGCACGAACGGGAAGACGACCACGGCCTTTCTCGTCCATCACCTGATGCAGTCCATCCTGCGCCGCGCCGGGCTGATGGGCACGATCCACTACTCGACCGGCGACCAGCTCGTCGAGGCCTCGCACACGACGCCCGAATCGCCCGAGGTGCAGCGGCTCCTCCGCGAGATGGCCGATTCGGACTGCCGGGGCGCGGCGATGGAGGTCTCGTCGCACGGCCTCGTCCAGCACCGCGTCACCGGGGTGGCCTTCGACGTGGGCGTGTTCACGAACCTGACGCAGGACCATCTCGACTACCATCGTACGATGGACGAGTACTTCGCGGCGAAGCGGCTCCTCTTCGAGCAGATGGACGCGGAGACGGCGAAGGAGGGCACGGCGATCATCAATCTCGACGACGTCTACGGCGACCAGTTGATGAAGCTGCGCTTCGACCGGCTCCGCCGCATCACCTACGGACGCGGGGCCAACGCCGACTTCCGCGCCGGGGAAATCCGCTCGGACTTCAACGGCACGCAGTTCAAGCTCTCCTTCCGCGAGCGCCAGTTCCTCGTCCGCATTCCCCTGATCGGGGCCTTCAACGTCTACAACGCCGTTGCCGCGATCGCCTCGGCCTGGGCCATCGGGCTGAACCTGCGCGAAGTGGTGGCGAAGATGGCCGAGGCCCCGCAGGTGCCGGGCCGGCTCGAGGCCGTGACGGGACGCCAGACGAACTACCGCGTCTTCGTCGACTACGCCCACACGCCCGACGCCCTGAGCAACGTGCTGTCGACCCTGAAGGCGCTCAACCCCAACCGGATCATCACCGTCTTCGGCTGCGGAGGCGACCGTGACTCCTCGAAGCGTCCCCTCATGGCCGCGGCGGCGGAGTCGGGGAGCGATCTCTGCCTTCTGACCTCCGACAACCCGCGCACCGAGGATCCCCAGCGGATTCTCGCGGGAGCGGCCAAGGGCTTCCTCCGCGGCGGGCACGAGGTGATCGAGGACCGGCGCGAGGCGATCCGCCGCGCCATCGATCTCGCGGGCGAGCGCGACATCGTCCTGATCGCGGGCAAGGGGCACGAGACCTATCAGGAGATCGACGGCGTCCGCCACGACTTCGACGACCGCCGGATCGCGGCGGGTTTCATCCATCGCAAGGCGGAAGGGGGCGCGGCATGAAGCGGCTTTCCCTCCTCCAGATCGCCGAATGGGTCGATGGCGCGCTGATCCAGGGCGTGCCCGCCGCGACGGTGGACAAGGTCTCGACCGACTCCCGCAAGGTCGGGGAAGGGGATCTCTTCGTCGCGCTCAAGGGCGATCGATTCGACGGCCACAAGTTCCTCGGCGACGTCGCCGCCTCCGGGGCCAGGGCCATGCTGCTGAGCGCCCTGCCCGTCGAGACGGAGTCCTACGGGGGCGGCCTCATCCGTGTGAAGGACACTCTCAAGGCCCTGCAGGCGCTCGCCTACCACCATCGCAAGGCCTCGTCCGATCTTTTCGCCGTCGGCATCACGGGAAGCAACGGCAAGACCTCGACCAAGGACTTCCTCACCGCCGTCCTTGCCCGGGACGGCAAGGTGAACGCCACCGTCGGCAACTTCAACAACCACATCGGCCTGCCGCTGACCATCCTCTCCGGCGACGGGGAGGACCGCTACGGCGTCTGGGAGATGGGGATGAACCACCCCGGCGAGATCGGCGTGCTGGCCGACATCGCCCTGCCCGACGCGGCCGTCGTGACGACGGTCGGGACCGCGCACATCGAGCACATGGGATCGCGCGAGGCGATTGCCGCGGAAAAGGCCTGTCTGCCCGAGGCCGTTCCCGCCGGAGGCTTCTGCGCGATGCCGGCAAAAGACGATTTTTATGGCTTTGTCAGGGATCGCGTCCGCTGCGAGATGGTGCCGGTGGGCATCGGCGAGGGAGCGGTGCGGGCGGAAAATCTCGTGGCCGACGCCGATGGACGGATGCGCTTCGACCTGGTCTCCGACCTGGCCCGGACCGTGCCGGTCGCCCTGCCCATGCGCGGCGAGCACATGGTGACGAACGCGCTCCTCGCCGCCGCCGTTGGCCTCCGCCGCGGCATCGATCCCGCCGAGGTGGCGGAGGCGCTTTCCTCCGTGCGGCTGACGCATGGACGGCTCGAGGAGAAGCTCGTCAAGGGCGTCGCCTTCCTCGACGACAGCTACAACGCCAATCCCGACTCCATGCAGGCGGCCCTGCGCACGCTGCGCTCGTCGGCCGTCGCGGGACGCCGCGTCGCCGTCCTCGGCTTCATGGGCGAGCTCGGCGACCACGAGGAGGCGGAGCACCTCCGGCTCGGCGAACGCGTCGCGGAGAACGGCATCGACCTGCTCGTCACCGTAGGCGAGCGCGCGGCCCGCATCAACGAGCGCGCCGGAGCCCTCGCCGCGAACCAGAATTTTCCCACCCACGAGGAGGCCGCGGCCTTCCTCCTCGACACCCTCGCGCCTGGCGACTTCGTCCTCGTCAAGGGGAGCCGCTCCGCCGGAATGGAGCGCGTCATCGCCGCCTTCGCCGATCCCGCCTGACCACACCATGCTCTACTACCTCCATCTGCTGAAGGAAAAGTCGGAGTTCCTCGAATTCCTCAACATCTTCCAGTACCAGACCTTCCGCGCGGCCGGAGCGGCTCTGACCGCCTTCCTTCTTTCGGTGCTGCTCGGCAACCGCGTCATCCTCAAGCTGACCTCGCTGAAGATCGGCCAGCCCATCCGCACCAAGGAGGAGGTCCACCGCCTCGCCGAGCTCCACGGCATCAAGACCGGCACGCCGACGATGGGGGGCATCCTCATTGTCGGATCGGTCCTCGTCGCGGCCCTGCTCTGGGCGCGCCCCACCAACCCGTTCATCCAGAGCCTGATCTTCGTGACGCTCGGGACCGGCCTGCTGGGCTTCTTCGACGACTATCAGAAGGTTGCCAAGAAGAACTCGAAGGGGGTCAGCGGGAGGATGAAGCTGATCGTCCAGTTCGCGGTCGCGGGACTCGCCGTGGGCTACCTCTACTTCCTTCCCGCGACGTCGGACTACATCCGCGAGCTCTGGTTTCCCTCCATCAAGTTCCCGGTGGTGGGGGATATGGGGATCTTCACCCTGCTGCTGCTGCCGCTCGTCATCGTCGGCGCGTCGAACGCGGTGAACCTGACCGACGGGCTCGACGGCCTGGCCACCGGATGCACCATCACGACCGGCTTGGCCTACAGCGCGCTCACCTACGCGGCGGGAAACTTTCTCGCCGCCGACTACCTCAAGGTTCCCTACCATCCCCAGGCCGGCGAGGTCGCCATCTTCTGCACGGCCCTCGTCGGCGCGGCCCTCGGATTCCTCTGGTTCAACTGCCATCCCGCCCGCGTCTTCATGGGCGACACCGGATCCCTCTCGATCGGCGGGATGCTCGGAATGATCGCGATCTGCTGCAAGCAGGAGCTGCTCCTCGTCGTGATCGGCTTCGTCTTCGTGATGGAGGCGGGTTCGGTGATGCTGCAGGTCGCCTCCTTCAAGCTGACCGGGAAGCGCATCTTCAAGATGTCGCCGATCCACCACCATTTCGAGCTGATCGGGTGGGAGGAGAGCAAGGTCATCAACCGCTTTTGGATCATCTCCATCATCGCCGCCATGGTCGGGCTGACGACCTTGAAGATTCGCTGAAATGGAACTCGCCGGAAAAGAGATCGCCGTGCTGGGAGCGGGGGGTAGTGGCTACGCCGCCGCTGCCCTCGCGCTGTCGCGTGGCGCGAAGGCGAGGGTCTTCGACAGCGGCGCTCCGGAGAAGCTCGCCGCCGCCGTCGCGAAGTTCGACGCCCTCGGCGCGCCGCTCGTCTGCGGAGAGGCCGCGCTTCAGGACCAGGGGCGCTACGATCTGGCCGTGATCAGTCCCGGCATCGATGCCTCCTGGCCCATCGCGCAGGCCTTCGCCGCCGCCTCGGATGAATTGATCGGCGAGATCGAGTTCGCCTTCCGTCTCGGCAGCGCGCCGGTCATCGCCATCACCGGCACGAACGGCAAGACCACGACCACCTCGCTGGTCGCCGCCATGCTCCGGGCCGCCGGGCTTCGCGCCATTGCCGCCGGGAACATCGGCCTGCCCTACAGCGAGGTGATCCGCTCCGGAGAGACCTACGACTGGATCGTCCTCGAGTTGAGCTCCTTCCAGCTCGAAACCGTCTCGACCTTTGCGCCCCGCGTTGCGGTGTGGCTGAACTTCGCGCCCGACCACATGGACCGCTACGCGACGGTCGAGGACTACCACGCCGCGAAGCTCCGTCTCTTCGAGAACCTCGCTCCCGA
>CAYSZN010000008.1:0-21162 GCA_964435425.1 uncultured Akkermansia sp.
GCCGTGTTCACCGAGAGGATGCGGTAGGTGTGCGTTTTGCCGACCTCGGCGGTGGTGTCGGTGAAGCGCATTTCGACGAGCGGCGCGGCGGGCGTGTCGCTGTATTGCAATCCTTGGAACAAAGGACGCCCGAAGGGATTTTCCGGCTTCTCCGGCACGGAGGCGATGATCTGGCCATCCCGCTCGATCAGGAAACGCTCGAGGCCGCTCTCCGGATCCGCCTCGGCCGTCCACGCGAGCTCGTTCCCCTTCACCGTCGGCTCCGAAGGCGCGGGCGGCGGCGTGGAGTCGGACACGGTGGTGTCCTTCCCGTATTCCATCCAGGCCTTCGCGACCGCCGCGTTCGGCAGCCAGACGGCCTGCTTGGGATCGCCAGCAAACTCCGCCGCTGGCTTCGCCTCGGTGGAGAGCAGCGTCGCGAGCCAAACGTCGCCATCGGGCATGGGCCTGAGCGCCCCGCCCACCGTTTCGGGAAGGCGCGCCGAGAGGCAGGCGTCGAGCCAGGGGATCGCGAGGTAGCGCTGGTTGCCGCAGTCGTGGGAACTCAGCGGATCGACGGCGACGGCAATCAGGGCTCCTTTGCCGCGCAAGGCCGTGAAAAAGGTCTCGTTCGCGGGCCAGACTCCGGCGAACCGCCCCTCCTTCACGGTGACGCCCTCCTTCGTACCCGGATTGCACATCACGGGAACGCCGAGGACGGCATCGGGAACCGAATAGGGTTGGATGGTGGGCCGGTCAGGGTTCGCCTCGAGCAGAGGCACGCCGGAGCGCAGCCAGGCCGCGGCGACGCGCCCAGGATGAAGGAAGGCCATGCCGCCGCACCAATGCCCGCCGCCGCTGTGCCCCCATAGCGCCCAGGGCACCGTGGCCAGCTCGGGATGGCCGCTCGCGGCGCCGAGGTCGGCGAGGGCCCTCTGGAAGGCCGCCCCCGACCCGTTGCGGGGATCGCACCACATCTGGCAGTCGGCCTTTTCCGGCTGCTCGTAGGAGGGCGAGAGGAGGGCGCAGCCATGCCTCTTCGCCAAGGCCTGCCAGTGGAGATCGTAGGCTCCGGTCTGGCCGGACTTGCACGACCCTTCGCCGCAGCCGTGCTGGTGGACGACGACCCCGCGCAGGGTTTCGACACCCTCCGGAATCCAGACGGTGTACTGGACGGGAAAGATCAGCTCGCCGGGTTTCTCCGAGGCCTCGTAGCGGACCCGGTAGTAGGGCGGCTCGGCAGTCGGTGGCTGATCGTAGGGAGGCTGATCGTAGGGAGGCTGCTGGGCAACAAGAGGAGCCGCGAAGATCAGCAGGGAAAGGAGGCAGGGCAGGCGCATGGCAGGGAGTCGGTTTCCGCTCCCGGAAAGTCGGGCATTGCGGCCCGTTCCTGTAGCGCGGTTTCGGGACATTGCATCCATTTCCTCGTCGACGGTCGAGGCGGAGGGCGCGGCCCGGTTTCCAAACGCCGGGATCCGGGCTACGTTCCCGCCGCATGAAGACCGATCAGCCGCTCCGCACCCCCACCCACGACGACCTGATCAAAGCGCTGCTCTCCCAGCCCCGGCTCCTCGCCGAGTTCTTCCGCGCCTTCGTCCCCGAGACGGCCGAATTCGCCGACTTCTCGGACATCGAATACCTCGACAAGGAGCATCCCGCCTCCCGCAAGCGCCCCCGGCGCGCCGGCGACCTGCTCGTCAAGGCCCGCTGGCGCTCGCGGGAGACCGGCTTCCTCATCCACTTCGAGAGCCAGAGCCGGCCCCAGGCCGCCTCCCTCGAGCGCATCGGCGAATACTCCCTGCGAGACGCCATCCGCTACCGCATGCCGGTGATGCCCGTGCTCCTGCTGACCTATCCCAAGCCTGCCTCGCCCCAGCCCAAGTCCCTGCACTGGAAATTCGGCAAGGCCGCGGCCATCCAGGTGAAATGCCCCGTGATCCACTTCTGCCGCATAGACCCGCTCCCGCATCTGGGCGGCGGCAACGTGGCCGCGCTGGCCCTGACCTCCCTGATGCCTCTCGACGGGGAGCAGCAGGTCGAGGCCATCGCCCTGACTCTCGCCGAGGCCCTGCGCCAGCAGTTCTCGGACGAGGAGATCGCGGCGGCGATGGCCTTCGTGAAGCACTACACGCCGCTGAACGAAGGGCAACTCTTGCAATTGGAGCGCAGGGTGGGTATGCTCTCGGAGAAAGAGAAAGCCCTCGTCGCCATGCCAAAGCTCATCAATCCCTTCGTCGAACTTGGCAAGCTCAAAGGCCGCACCGATTTGGCTACGCGGCAGTTACGGAAAAAGTTCCCCCGCATCGCCAAGCAGGCGGAGCCTCTGGTCGGCGCTCTCGACGAGGAGACGCTGATGGCCTTCGGCGAGGCGCTGCTGTTCTTCGAGACCGAAGCGGAGTGCCTCGACTGGCTGAAGAAGCGGTGACGGCCGGCGGAGAGCCTTCGGTTACCGGTCCCGCCCTCACGCCTCCCGCTGGCTCCGAATCGCGGCGAGCACACGCTCCACCACCTCGCCGATGCCAAGCTCGGAGCTGTCCACGACCACGGCGCCCTCGGCGACGACGAGGGGCGAGGCGGCGCGGCTGGAGTCGGTCCGGTCGCGGCTCGCGATGGAATCGGTGATGCCTTCGGCACGGCGGCGCGCCTCGCGCACCTCGGGCGAGGCGTCGATGTAGAACTTGTGGGGCGTGTCGGGAAAGACGACCGAGCCGATGTCGCGCCCCTCCATCACGACGCCGCGCGCGGAGGCGTAGCGGCGCTGCTCGGCGACGAGACGCTCGCGCACCTCGGGGATCGCGGCGATCGCGGAGACCCCGGCGTTGACCTCGGTGGAGGCGAGCTCGGCCCGCGTCATGGGGACGCCTCCGACGGCGACGGTGCCGACACCATCCCGCTCCCCGCAGACGAACTCGGTGCGGCCGAGCAGGCCGAGCACGGCCCCGGTGTCGGCGGGATCGGCTCCGTTCCGCAGCACCCACCAGGTGAAGGCCCGGTACATCGCCCCCGAGTTCACGAAGACGATCCCGAGTTCCGCCGCGACCCGCTTCGCCACGGTGCTCTTGCCCGAGGCGGCCGGTCCGTCGATCGCGACGACGATTGGAGTCCTTCCTTCCATATCCGGCCATCGTGAACCGCGCGGAGGTCGGCTGCAACGGATTTTCCGAGGACATCTCCCCGCAAAAAGCGCTTGCCGGGATCGTGCGGCTTCCTTATCGATGGCGGACACCATGATCCTTTCCGACTCCGAGATCCTCGCCGCGATGGAGCGGGGCGAAATCGTCATCGAACCCTACCGTCGCGAGTGCCTCGGGACGAACAGCTACGACGTCCACCTCAGCAGGCACCTCGCCACCTACCGGAACCGCGTCCTCGACGCCCGGCAACACAACGAGATCGACCACTTCGAGATTCCGCCCGAAGGCTACGTGCTGGAGCCGCAGATCAACTACCTCGGCTCGACCATCGAATACACCGAGACGCATGCGACCGTCCCCTTCCTCGAGGGGAAGTCGAGCGTCGGACGGCTCGGGATCGACATCCACGCCACCGCCGGCAAGGGCGACGTGGGCTTCTGCAACCACTGGACGCTCGAGATCTCGGTGAAGCAGCCGGTGCGCGTCTACGAGGGCATGCCTATCGGCCAGCTCATCTATTTTCTCGTCGAGGGGGCAATCATCCACCCCTACCACTCGAAAGGCTCGGCGAAGTACAACGACCGCACCCACCTGCCGGTCGAGTCGATGATGTGGAGGAACAAGTTCTAGAAAGGAGGGGGACTTTTCAAGTCCCCTATGATTGGGACGGGACTTGTAAAGTCCCGCTCCTTGGGGTTTAGAACTCCCCTCCCTCCGTCTCCGGCACCCGCTGCGCCGCGGGGATCTCGCCGAGCTTTCCGTCGAGGATGCTCCGCCACCCTTCCCCGAAGAGGGAGGGATCCGCCTTCGCGGGCAGGCTGTCGCGGAAGGCGGCGTAGTCCTCCTCGGTGAAGTTCTCGGGGTCGGGTCCGGGAGGCGCCGCGTCGAGACCGAGCCCTTCGAGCTCGAGCATTCCCGGCGCCCCGCGTCCGTCCCACAGGGGAGCCAGCAGGGTCGTCGTGAGATCGCGCTCGATATGGAGCGTCCAGGAGTTCTGGGCTTCCGGCGGCGAATATTCGTCGAAGGGCGCGCCCATCTGCGAAATGAGATTGTACTGCGTGTAGTCGGCTCCGCCGATGCGGTCGGGCAGGATGCGGAAGGGCACGCCCGCGCCCTTGACCTCCGTCGCCAGGAATCCGAAGGCGAGCGCCTCGCCACGGCGGAAGACGGGGGCGCCCAGCCGGCTCACCGGGGCCGTTTCCGACCACGCATCCCCGCCGATCGAGAGACGCACCAGCGACCCCTCGGAGAATCCGGCGAGAAAGACGAGACCGGGCTGCAGGAGCGGGAGCACCTGCGACTGTCCGGAAACGATCAGACGGACGTTCACCGGCTCCGCCCGCGAGTAGAGCCGGACGCGCGCGCCCATCTGTCCGCTCGTGAGCTCCCGGTAGGAGGTCCGGGCAAGGGGATAGCCGGCGGTGGACGCGTCGCTGTTCAGAAAAAGCTGGAAATAGGCGATGGTGTTGCCCGAATCGTCCCCGCCCACGGCGAGGAGGCCGGCGGGAAAGAACTTCTCCGCCCCGCCCACAGGGGCAGGCCAACGGCTTTCCGGCAGGATGGCGACGGTCTCCTCGTAGGCCTCGATCATCACTTCCTCGCCCGAGTCCGGATCCTCGCCCGGCCCCCGCTTGAGCAGCTTCGGCAGGGCGGGCAGCTGCTCCGTCCCGCCCGCCGCGATCCAGGTGGGCGCAGCGCCGGCGCCGAGCCACCGGTCCCTCTCCTCCTCGCTGAGGTAGAAGCGCTGCCCCCCCGCCTCGACGAAGCCGACCACCGCGACCTTCGCCGGTCCCGCCACCACTCCCTTCGTCGCGGCACCGGCGGACGGAGCGGCGACCGTGCGGTAGCCCTGTGGGACCGTCATCTCCACGGCGCCGCTGTAGTTCTTCAGATCGTCCTCCCAGGATTCCTGGGCAGGGCTTTGGGCGGCAGCCAGGAGGACGGCGGCAACGAGGCAAAGGGAGGATCGCGTGCGCATAGGGCCTCCATTTACCTTCGGAACGGCCCGATGCGCCAGCGGAAAATGGTCCCCCTCCGACCATCCTCAAGGGAGGGATCGCGTAAAGAAGGGCTTTTGACAGAGGCGGCATCGTGCGTTTTCGTCTCTTTTCCGCGAAACCCGCGGACACCACCTGCCATGAGCGACACCCCCGACACTCTCCCCTCTTCCGACGCGACACGACGTTCCTTCGTCAAAACCGCTGGAGCCGCTGCTGCGGCGACCGCCGCCGTCGGATTCCCCTCCATCACCCTCGGCGCGCCGAACGACAAGAAGCTGAAGATCGGCGTGGTCGGCACGGGCGGACGCGGGGGCGGCGCGATGCTGAACGCGCTGGCCGCCGACGACAACGTGGAGCTCCACGCGATGGGCGACCTCTACCTCCCCGAGGCGGAGAAGAAGCTGGAGATGGTGCGGAAGAACTCCATCTCCAACGGCAAGCTCTCCGACGGTCTCGACAGCCGCGTCTTCGGAGGGATCGACTCCTACAAGAAGGTTCTCGACTCGGGCGTGGACGTCATTCTGCTCACCGCCCCTCCGGCGTTCCGCCCCACCCATTTCAAGGCCGCGATCGAGGCAGGCGTCCACGCCTTCGCCGAGAAGCCCTGCGCCACCGACGTCGCCGGAGTGAAGGACTTCCTCGCCACCGCCCAGCTCGCCGCCGACAAGAATCTCTCCATCCTCAGCGGCTTCTGCTACCGCTTCAGCGAGCAGGGCCGAGCCCTCTTCGAGCGCCTCCACGACGGAGCCATCGGCGACATCCAGAGCATCCATTCGATCTACCACGCGGGTCCGGTCAAGGCCATGCCCGAGCCCTCCAGCCGCCCCGACGGGATGAGCGACACCGAATGGCAGCTCGCCAACTGGTACAACTTCCCCTGGCTCAGCGGCGACGGCATCGTCGAGCAGGGCTGCCACAACGTGGACCGCATCGCCTGGGCCTTCAAGGACGTCGATCCCATCGCCGCCTTCGGCACCGGCGGCCGCATCCGCCCGAACAACGAAGGCACGATCTACGACCACTTCAGCATCACCTACGAGTACGAGAACAACGTCCAGGCCCATGTCGAGTGGCGGCAGTACCTCAACTCCTACAACTTCACCGGCGACACCTACTACGGCACCAAGGGCATCGCGAAGTTCGGAACGAGCTCCGCCGAGATCATCGGCGAGAACAGCTGGACCTACCGCAAGCCCCGCACGCCGAAAAGCATGTACGATCTCGAGCACGAAGAGTTCTTCGCGGCGATCCGCTCGGGCGAGCGCCACGACTCCGCCGCCTTGCTCGGCCACTCCACGACCATGGCCATCCTCGGACGCACCGCCTGCTACTCGGGCAAGCGCATCACCTGGCAGGACATGTGGAACGCCCAGCAGAAGCTCGTCCCCGACGTGATCGACCTGAGCGCCCCCATGCCCATCGCCCCGCTGCGCATCCCGGGCGTGCCGGAGACGCAGGACACCGTCTTCCCCGAAGACACCCAGAAGGCCTGACCGCTTTCACCGGGAGCGCGGACACTCCTGTCCGCATCGGCAAAGGCAGAGCTATGAAGAAGCGGACAGGAGTGCCCGCGCTCCCTTCATAGGGCCAATCGGACGTCCAAACGACATTCGTTCCCCGAGCGGGCCGCTCGGGGCTACCTTTGGGTTCCGATGCGACGATCGACAAGGTAGGGCGAGGCGTCCCTGCCGAGCCGCGTCCGGCCAGAGGACGCCCTTTCCGGATCCATCGCCGTTCCTCCGCAACGGCTCACCGGGGACGGTTCGCCCTACCTGGCTTGCCTTCGCGGCGGGAGAAATCCCCTCACGGCACCGGCTGCGCCCGCAACGGTGCCGGTTCGGGGGCGGTCTCCCCGCCCTCCTTCTTGCCTTCCTCGAGCAGCCTCGCCGCCTCCATTCCCGGCTCGGACTCGGGGTCCATCGCGACCACCTTGCGGAGCGTCGCCGCGGAGGTCTCGGCCTGACCGGCCCGAAGCTCGAACCCGGCCCGGTAGATCAAGGCCGCCTGCAGCACCCATCCCTCCAGCCCCAGCTCCGCGATGTGGCGGTCGGTGCGCGCGATCGCCTCGGCCCATTTGCCCTCGCGGCCGAGCACCTGGATCTCCTGCTCGAAATCGGCCTCGGCGATCAGCTTCCGGAAGGGACCGGCGAGCCTCAGGGCGTCGCCCGGATCGGCGGCGAGGACCGCCTCCATCTCCGCCCGATAGAACCGGGCGATCAAGGCATCCGGCACATCGGGAATGGCCCGTCGCAGCCCTTCCGCCTTCTCCTTGCCTGAGAGGGATTCCGCCGCCTGCGCCGCCGCAAGGTTCTCCCCGTGCGCCTTCGCAATGTCGAGGAGCTGCTCCGCATACTCCTCCGCCGAAACCGGCTGGTAGCCGTTCAGCCCGAAGGGACGCCCATTCGCGTCGGTCAGCACCACCGTGGGGAATCCCCTCACCCGGTAGGCGTCGCGCAGCAGCGCCTTCTGCAGGGCCTCCTCGCGGGGAAGGCGGTTGTCCTTCGGGAACTCCAGCTTCAGCAGGGCGAACTCCCCCGACACCGCCTCGATGAAGGCGGGCTGCCCGAGGATGTCGTCGTAGAATTTCTCGCAGATCTCGATCCAGTCCGTGCCGGTGAAGACGATCAGGAGCCCCTTGCCCTCCGCCCTTGCTTCGGCGCGGGCCGTGGGATAGTCGCGGTGCCAGATCCCGACCGCCCCCGCCCGGGAAGCCGTTCCGACCAGCACGAAAAAGACAAGAGAAAGGAGAACCGGGGCCAGGCGGGAGCACTTCATGGAAACTGTCGAAGAAAAGGGAACACCAAAGGGGTCTTGTCGCCGGAACCGCTTCCAGCGACATCGGGGGAGACGTTTTTTCGCGGGCGCGGTTGCGCCCTTGCCGCCTCCTCCACGCGAGCCGACTACACTACCCGCCCGCGCCCCAAGATCAAATGAAGCGATTTCCAGCTCTCCTCGCGCCCGCCCTCCTCGTCCTCGGAACCGCCCACGCCCAGGACGACCCACTCCTCGCCCAGGGGCAGACCGTCTACCAGAGCTGCGTCGCCTGCCATGGTCCCGACGGAAAGGGCGTGAAGGCCGGCGACCTTCTCATGGCCCCCTCCCTCCCCGAGTCCGCGTTCGTGAAGGGCGACCATCCCGGACTGCTCGCCGCCATCGCCCTCAAGGGCATCCACAAGGAGGACAACCGCTACGTCCAAGCCATGCTCGCCCTCGAGGCCGTCCTCGACGACCAGCAGATCGCCGCCCTCGTCGCCTACGTCACGCAGGAGTTCGGCGGAAAGCGCCGGACCTTCGCCCCGTCCGATGCCGCCGCCGTCCGCAAGCAGCACGCCAGGCGCACCAGCCCGTGGAAGCGCGGGGAGATCGAGGCCATGCTCGCCGAGGCCTCCGCCCCACCCCTGCTCTCGAACCTGCGCTACGCCGTCCATCACGGCGAATGGAAGAAGCTGCCCGACTTCTCGACGCTGACGCCCGCCACCACCGGCACTTTGGAAAAAGGGCTCCTCACCCTCGAACCAGCCAGCAGCCACAAGCACGGCTTCGGCATGGTCTTCGACGCCGACCTCGCCATCCCCGTGACCGGCGACTACTACTTCTCCCTCACCTCCGACGATGGCTCCACCCTGATCATCGACGGCGAGACTGTCGTCGGCAACGACGGCATCCATCCCGCCAAGACCGCCAGCATGAAGGAGACCCTGCAGGCAGGCCACCACACCCTGCAGGTCAAGTATTTCGACGGCGGCGGACAGCGCTCCCTCGCGCTCCACGTGAGGGGTCCGGGCAAGTTCGGGGCGCGCTGGCTCTCCGTCGAGCGGGATGAGGCGAGCAAGGCCGCCCAGAGCTTCGACCCCATCCCCCTCAGCGCGCGGAATCCCGGCGAGGCCGTCCTGCACCGCGCCTTCCTCCCCGACGCGAAGCCCCGCGCCATCGGCGTCGGCTATCCCGGCTCGGTCAACCTCGTCTGGGACGCCGATGTGCTGAACCTCGCCTACGTCTACCGGGGCGAGTTCATGGACGCCGCCACACATTGGAACAACCGCGGCTCCGGCAGCACCCCGCTCGGGCAGGACCGCGTCAAGACCGCCCACGGCCTCCCCTTCCAGATCCTCGAAAGTCCCGACGAAACCTGGCAGCCCTTTTCCGAGACCCTGGTCAAATACGAACGCGACACCGAAGCCCCGGAAAAGGAGATCGCCCTCGTCGTGCGCCATCCCGACTACCAGTTCCGCGGCTACCGTCTCGACGCAAAGCGCTTCCCCACCTTCCGCTACGACTATCGGAAACTCTCCGTCACCGACACCTTCGTCCCCGCCGGGATCGACGGCGTCACCTCCCTCGTCCGCACCGTGCGGATCGAGGGCGAACCTGACCCATCCACCTTTTTCCGCGTCGCCGAAACCGGACCGCAGACCCTCGCCGACGGCTGGCTCGACGTCGGCAGCAACCTGAAGGTGAAAATCGAAGGCGCCGAACCCATCCAGCGCCAATCGGAAGGGAAAACCGAAACGCTCGTCCCTGTGGCAGCGGCGACGACCTTGACCCTGACCTACCGCTGGAACGCACCGCTGCCCTGAATCCGAAATCCGAAGCCTGAAATCCGACACTCAACCCTCTCCGGTCTTCGACTCAACCCTCTTCGGTCCATGATGCGCCCCACCTTTTTCCTCCTGTTGTCCCTCCTTGCGACCTCTCTCCAGGCCGATCCTCCGAAGGAATCCGACTACTACCGCATCACCCCCATCCCCGTCCCGGAAGGAGCGGTGATCGAAGGCGGAGCCATCGAGCTGCTGCCCGAGGGCCGGATCGCCGTCTGCACGAGGCGGGGAGAGATCTGGATCGCCGAGAACGCCGACACCCATCCTGACAAACCCGCCAAATGGACCCTTTTCGCCGAAGGCCTCCACGAGCCCCTAGGCCTCGCCTGGCGCGAGGGCTGGCTCTACGTGGTGCAGCGTCCCGAGGTGACCCGTCTCCGCGACGAGGACGGCGACGGCCGCGCCGATGTCTTCGAGACCGTCAGCGACGGATGGGGCATCAAGGGCGACTACCACGAATACACCTTCGGCTCGCGCTTCGACGACGAGGGCAACCTGTGGTGCGCCCTCTGCCTCACCGGCTCCTTCACCGCCGAGTCGCTCTACCGCGGCTGGGTCCTGCGCATCTCGCACGATGGCAAGGTCCTCCCCACCGCGAGCGGAGTGCGCTCCCCCGGCGGCGTCGGCTTCAACGCGGCGGGCGACGTCTTCTACACCGACAACCAAGGCGCATGGAACGGATCCAGCTCGCTGAAGTGGATCCAGCCCGGCTCCTTCCAGGGCAATCCCAACGGAAACCTCTTCTACGACTTCGCCGGAGGCGCGGCCGGGGAACGCCCCAAAAATCCACCTTTCACCGAGGAGGGCAGCCGCACCGTCATCGAACGGGGGAACATCCCGCAACTCGTTCCCCCTGCCGTCGTCATGCCCCACCAGAGGGTCGGCAACTCGCCCACCGGAATCGAGGCGGACCTGAGCGGTGGCAAATTCGGTCCCTTCGCGGGCCAGCTCTTCGTCGGCGAGCAGACCCATTCGAAGATCCACCGCGTCTTCCTCGAGAAGGTCAACGGCATCTATCAGGGCGCGATGTTTCCCTTTCTCCAGGGCTTTTCATCGGGCAACATATCGGTTCGGATCACGCCCGAAGGACGACTCTACACGAGCGGGTCGAACCGCGGCTGGGGCGCCCGCGGCGGCCTGCCCTTCCACTTCGACCGCGTCGACTGGACCGGAAAGGTTCCCTTCGAGATCCATGAGATGCGCGCCCTGTCCGACGGCTTCGAGTTGACCTTCACCCAGCCCGTCGACAAGGCCAGGGCCGTGGATGCCTCCTTCGAGATGGAGGCCTACACCTACATCTATCAGAAAGCCTACGGAAGCCCCGAGGTCGATCCGGTAAAGCCGAAAGTAACGGTCGCCTCGGTCGCGGAGGACGGACGCAGCCTGAAGCTCAGGGTCGAGCCTATGACGAAGGGCCACGTCCACGAACTGCACAGCGCCGGGCTGAAGGCCGCCGAAGGCGGGCACGGCCTGCTGCACCCGCAGGCCTACTACACGCTGAACGAGATCCCGTGAGCGCCCGTTGGGCGCGAAAGCCGAAGCCAGAAATCCGAAGGCTTGGGCGTAGCGGATCGCGCGAGCGTTCCGCCGATGGGTCGGAAGAGTCGCCTCTTCCGCTACCTTCCGTGGGGCGGAATCCCTTTCCGCCTTCTCCAAGCCCGGCGAAAGGCGGAAAGAATTCCGCCCCACGGTGCAGCATCCGAACCCGAAACTCGAAATCCGAATGGCTGGCTTGGATTTCGGATTTCGGATTTTCTCCACCGCTCGTCAGTCTTCCTTCTTGATTAAATTTCCATAAAATCTATAATTTAAGAAACTTATCCATGGCTTCCGCCGACCGCACGCCTCAAGGGACCTCTGCGCATCGTGACCGCTCCCTGCGGCTCGCGGTGCTCACGTCCTTGATCTCGAAGGCGGGCACGATCATCCTGCGGCTTGTCTCCATCCCCATCGCCGTCCATCTCCTCGGCATGGAGATGTTCGGCGTCTACACCGCCATCACCATGGCCGTGGGCATGATCGACATGCTCCACATCGGCATCGGCCCCGCCCTGACGAAGGCGCTCGCCAAGGCCGTCGCCCGCGGCGACCGGGAGACGGAGCGCACCGTCTTCGGCACCAGCATCCTCCTCAGCGTCGGGCTCACCGTCCTCGCCGCCACGGCCGCGGCCATCCTCCTCTTCAACGTCCCCATCCCGGATCTCTTCGGCAAGGAGTTCGCCCCGGTGCAGGACACGATGTTCCGCGCCGCCCTCCTCGGGCTGCTCATCATTCAAGTCGAAATGATGTGCATCCCCTTCGAGATGGGGCGCGACGGCTACCAGGAGACCCGCTTCACCAATGCCTGGGGCGCGGCGGGCAATGTCTTCGGCGCCCTCCTTCTCCTCGGCGGGATCTGGTTCTTCCCCACGATCGAATTCCTCCTCGTCGCGGTGAACGGCTCCATCGCCCTGGCGAAACTCGGCAACACCTGCCACCTCCTCGCGCAGCGGCCCTACCTCTTTCCCCGCCTCTCCCTCTTCCGCAAGTCGCTGGTGCCGCAGCTGGCGAAGGACGGCGTCCGCTTCTCCATCACCTACATCCTCGCCGCAGCCGTGGAATACAACCTGATGGCCTTCCTCATCGGCCGCCACGTCGGTCCCGAGGCCGTGGGCGTGTGGAACGTGATGGTGACGGTGCACTTCTCCCTCACCGGTCTGGTCGTGATGGTCACAAAGCCCTACTGGCCCGCCCTCATGGACGCCTGCGAGCGGGGCGACGACACCTGGATCGCCGCCAGCTCGAACCGCCTCCGCCTCGGCGGCCTCGGCTTCTCGGTCCTCGCCGGAGCCGGGCTGGTCGCGCTAGGTCCATGGGTACTCGCCCTCTGGGCGGGAGACGAGCTCTACACCTCCGTGCCGGCGGCCTTCCGCATGGACCGCCTCGCCCTGCTCGCCTTTGCCGCCTATTTCGTGGTCCACATCTGGCGCCACATCAACCAGACCCTCGCCCTCGGCATCGGTTGGATCACGCCGGTGGCGCGCGTCGTCGTGGCCGAGGCTCTTCTCCTCGTCGCCGTCGCCTCCTTCGCCCTCTACCACGAAGGCGGCGCCGGCACGATCTACCTCGTCATGACGGCGGCGATCGCGGTGGTTTCGGGCTGGCTCTTCCCCCTCTTCTTCCGGCGCGGGCGCATGCAAACGACGACGGAGCCCGCAGAGGCCGCGCCGGAAAGGGAGCTCAAACGAAGCGGGCAAAGACCTCCGGCAGCGGAGCTTCAAAGCGGAGCGGCGCGTCCGTGACGGGATGCCGGAAGGCGAGGCTCCGCGCGTGGAGCATGAGCCTACCGACCTTGACGCGCTGCCTCGAAACCTGCGCGTAGATCGTGTCCCCCAGAATGGGACAGCGCAACACTTCCTTCAGATGCACGCGGATCTGGTGGGTCCGGCCCGTGTGGATCACGCAGGCCAGCGCCGCCCACCCCTCGCCCTCGTCGCGGTGGATCACCCGGTAGTCGGTGATGGCCTCCTTTCCCGCCGGAGGAGGGACCACCGCCATTCTCTGCCGGTTCACGGGATGGCGCCCGATGTGCGTCGTGATCGTGCCCTGCTCCGGCGTGGGGATGCCCTCGGTCACGGCGAGATACTCCTTGCCCGTCTCGCGGTCGGAGAACTGGGACACGAGCGAGCGGTAGGCCGTCTCGCTCTTCGCCGCGACGAGGCAGCCCGAGGTCTCCTTGTCGAGCCGGTGGACGATGCCGGGGCGGTCCTCTCCGGCGAGGGCGCAGAGCCTACCACCGCAGTGGTGGAGCAAGGCGTTGACGAGAGTGCCGTCTGGATTGCCCGCCGCCGGATGGACGACAAGACCGGCGGGCTTGTCGACGACGACGAGGTCCTCGTCCTCGTAGAGGACCGACAGCGGAATGTCCTCGGGTAGCAGGCCGGCGGGCCGCTCCGCCTCGATCCTGACATGCACCTCGTCCCCGCCCGAGACAGCATGGCTCGGCTTGACCTGTCTCCCGTTGACCGAGACGCCGCCCGATTTGACGAGCGATTGCAGTGCGGCCCGCGAGAGGTCGCAGCCAAGCGCAGCCAGAGCCGGCGGCAGGAACCGGTCGAGCCGCTCACTGCCCGCCTGGTCTGGAACGACGATGTGATAGGTGGTGATTTGCATATTCCCTCTTACTCCTTACTCATACTCTTTACTCTTACTCCTCTCCGAGATGGACTAGCGAGCAAGGAGTAAGAGTAAAGAGTAGGAGTAAAGAGTAGGAGAACCAAGCTTCCACCTCAATCCAACTTCGGCGTGTAGATCGGAATCTCGAAATTTGGCCGCAGGTCGTCGACCATCTGCCAGGATGAAAGATTCTTGTATTTCGAGAGGGGCACGAGAACCAGCTCGGTCTCCGAACCGACCTGCGCCTTGGCCGCGCCGGTCAGCTTCCGCCCGAAGACGATGCCTTGGGCGATGCGGATGCGTTCGTGGGGGTAGTTTCCCCGCAGATCCTTGAGCACGCGATACTCGTAGAGGCCAAGGGCGTTGGCATAGTCCAGCTCGGCGATACTTCCGATCTCCGACTTCTCCTCGAGCCGAATGCGGAGGGCGACCTCGGCCGGCAGCTCCATCCCCGGCTCGGGATCGCTCGCAGGCCTCTCTCTCTCCCTGCCCACCTCCCTCTCTCCCCCTCTCTTCTCCTGCGGCCGGGTGTGGAGGGAAACGGTCTGGACAGGAGCTGCCTTTTTCTCCGACGCCTGGGCGATCTCCATGAATGCATTGAAATGCGCCGACACCTTCTCCGCCCATCCCCTCGCCTCGGCGGGACCGTAGTGGATGCCGTCGGTCGCCGGATAGGGATCGGTGAACTCCGTCACCTCCCGGCTCTCGAAGACCATGCCCTCGTATCGCTCCACGACACCGCGCATCAGGGAAGCCAGTTCCTCCTGCAGCTCCTTCGGATAGCGGTCCTCGTGCGAGCGGGGCGGCAGCACCCAGTAGGAGACCGCCCCACCCTCGGCGATGGCATGGCACATCTGGTCGATCAGCGAACGGACCTCGACGACACTCTCCTCCTTCGGACGACGCTTCGAGCGCAGGGTCGCGTAGAGATTGATCCCCGTCTGCACCACGACCACATCCGGCTTCGCCTGCGAGATCAGGTCCTCCAGCTTCGGGACGGCGCGGACATAGCCGACGCGCCGCTCGCTCGACTCGGATTTCTCCCAGAAGCCGATCGTGCAGGGGAGCGGCTGGTAGTTCCTCAGCCAGTAGTAGGGGCTGGCCCCACCGGCGACGACGGTGTGGACTTGAAAGCCCGACGAACGCATCGCCGCATCGAAGGTCTGCCCGAAGGCACCGATGCTGAGCGAATCGCCCAGATAGAGGATCCTGGCCTTCGGAGCGGCCCATCCGCTGGTGCCGCCGCTCAGAAGACACAAACTCGCCAAAAGGACCACGAAGGGCCGAGACATCCGATTCATGCTCGGATGTTTACACAAATTTTAAAAACATTCCAACAAGAACAGTTGGAATTTTGATAAAATTCGCAAGATTGACGCGCATTCTTTCGAAAGCGTCCGGAGATTTCACAGGTCCAAGCCAGCGGAGCAGAGCTTCTGAAAATCCTCCCACTCGAGATTCAGTCCGCCATCCGCCTCGCGGATATGCTTCATCGTCACCGTCGCGACCTGCTGGCGGGCCGAGGTCAACGTGCGGCTGACCCGCGTCTGGTCGCACTGCCACATGCGGGCGATCACCGCCTGGCTGATCCCGTGGAGATAGGAGAGCTTCAGCATGAGGAGCACGTCCGGCTCGAGCGAATCGAAGGCCGCCCGGATGGAGCGCCCCATCAGTTCGGCGAGGTCGGAGTCGAGCAGGCCCTCGTCCTCGCCGGAGCCGGAGACCCGGTCGAAGGGATCGACGCCCCGGTCCTCGTCGTCCTCGTAGCTGGGCAGCTCCCCGCGGAACTTGTCGCGGCGCTTCAGATCGAGCCAGCGGTTCCACGTCGTGCGGATCATCCAGGTGGAAAGCGAGGCGCGCCCCTCGAACTTCTCGAGGAGGGACCGGGTCTGCCCGTTCTTCCCCGCGCCGAAGCATTCCGCGATGACATCGGCCACGAGATCCTCCGCCTGCACCCGGTCCACCCCGCGCGACATCAGCACCCGCTCCAGCATAGGACGGTAGGTGTCCTGGAACTGGCGGACCGCCACGGCATCCCCGCCGATGGCCCGGTCCACAAGCTCGAGATCCTCCGCGTGCTTCAGAGGCTTGACTTCCGAATGGGGGCCGTTCGACATCGGCCTACCCAACCATGCCATGGGGAAATGTTCAACCATGGAATGGAGACTTTCCACGGGAGTCCCCCCGCCTCTCCTTCCCTCTTGGCTTCGGGCGCTCCTCCCCGTAGACTGGATTTCCACCTCTCCGAAATGCAGAATTTTCCTTCCAAAAGCAGCGTTCCCCTGCATCTCCACGATCCCCAGGCCGGCACCCGGGCCTTCTCGCTCGCCTCCTCCGGCGATCTGCACGCCTTCACGGCGGCCCAGCGATGGAACTACTTCACGATCCTATGGGTGGAGCATGGCCACGGAACCGCCCACGCCGACCTGCGCCAGTTCAGCTTCTGCCATCCGGCCATCCTCTTCTTCAACCCCTATCAGACGCTTTTCCTGGAGCCGGACGCCCCGCTTTCCGGGAGGGTCCTGCAGTTTCACGCCAATTTCTTCTGCATCGAGACCCACCACGACGAGGTCGGATGCAATGGCATTCTCTTCAACGACCTCTACGGCATCCCGCAGATCGACCCGAGCCCGGAGCTGGCGGATTTCGAATCCCTCTTCGCCCAGATAGAGCAGGAATTCCGCCGGGCCGAGCTGGCCCAGTCCGAGATGCTCCTCGCCTACCTGAAGGTGTTCCTGGTCCGGGCCACGCGCCTCAAGCACCGGCAACAGCCATCCCTGCCCCCGCAAGGACCGTCTCCCGTTCCCGACGTCCTGGCCCAGTTTCTGGAGCTCCTCGAGGAGCGCTTCCTCGGCGACTTCCGCCCCTCCGACTACGCCGCCCATCTCCACATCGGACTGAAGGCCCTGTCCCGCCTGGCCAAGGCGCATCTCGGCCGCTCCGTCGGCCAACTGATCCGGGAACGGAAGCTGCAGCACGCCAAGTGGCACCTGCTCCACAGCCGGAAGCCCGTCAAGCGGATCGCGTGGGAGACCGGCTTCCCGGACGAATACTATTTCAGCCGGCTCTTCAAGCAGTCCATCGGCATGTCCCCCACCCAGTTCAGGGATTTCGAGACCCGTATCCGGGAAGGGAGAAATTTGTCCATCTGACGGCGCCTTTGCTCCATTTCCCTCCGCCTCCGCCTGGGGAAGGGTGGACGGATGAACCTACTGGAAAAAGGCGCCTCCCTCGCAGCAAGCTCCGACCGGATCGGGCTCGCCCTCCTGCGCATCGGCACGATGGTGGTGCTGCTCTGGATCGGCGGGCTGAAGATCTACAAGTACGAGGCCGACGGCATCGTCCCCTTCGTGGCCAACAGTCCCGTCATGAGCTTCCTCTACACCTTCCCGGCTCCGGACTACAAGACGCGGATGAATCCGGAAGGAGCCCTGGTGCCGGAGAACCGGGCATGGCACGGGAGCAACGGCACCTACCGCTTCTCCTACGGACTCGGGGCCGTCATCGTGCTCTATGGGATCATGCTAGGGCTGCATCCCTGGCGGCCGGGCATCGCCGCGCTAGGAGGATTCCTCGTCGTCGTCATGTCCTTAGTGACGCTCTCCTTCCTCGTCACCACACCGGAATGCTGGGTGCCCGACCTAGGCGACAGCGAGCATGGCTTCCCCTATCTCAGCGGGAGAGGTCGCCTCGTCGTCAAGGATGCCATCATGCTCGGGGCCGGCATGGTCCTCATGTCCCAATCCGCGAAGGCATGGCTGGGCAAGCGGAAAGGCCTTGCCCCGGCCTGATCCCACGCTCGCTGAAGAGAAACCCCATCTTCCTCGAAAAAGCCCCCGACCCCGGAAGGCTTTCCCGATTCCACGTGGGACGCATGGTAGGGACGCACCGCCGGGGCGTCCGCGTCGGATGGGGCCGTGATACCGCGGCGGACGCCCCGGCGGTGCGTCCCTACCAGACTCCCTCCACCGGACAAGGGATTTGGCAGCTTCGGACGATTCTTCGCTCCGCTTATTCATGCGGCCCACAATAGGCGCGCACCAGCCTGTCCAGCAGACACCTCGAGACGGACCATCTCCGGCGGAACCGTAGGTTTCTCGCCCCTCGCTCCAGCGACGCCAGCCAGATAGCCCTCCTACTCAGCCGTGCGGAAGCGATAGGCGTAGAGATCCGCATCGCGCAGGACGAAGCGCAGCCGCACCGCCTTCCCCGCGAGCGAGGAGAGGTCGTCCCCGCCTTCCCACGACACCTTCCGCTCGACCGAGTCGCCAAAGAGCGGCGGGCAGTCGGCGAGGGCGAAGCCGGGGATGGGCGTTCCGCCTTCGTCCTGAATCTCCACCCGGATGTCTCCGGCGGCGGAACTGGCGAAGTTGAGCGCCAGTTCCTTGCCCGAGAAGACGACCGGCTTCGTCACCAGCTCGCCTCCCGACAGGGGCGCGGAGACCGAGACGAACCCGTCGAGACGCAACGTGTGGCGGCGCAGCAGACTGCTCCGCCCCGTCCAGTAGCTCTCGGTGGCGTAGAGGGACAGCTCGTTCGGACCGCCCTCGAGGGTGCCCTTCGTCTCGACGAGATGCCAGACGAGGTATTGATGTCCGTAGTTCCACGTCCCCTCCCGCTCGGGACCGGGGCGGAGGAAGGCCTCGTTCCACCGCTTGAAGAGAACCCCGTCGCGGCTCGCCATGAGGAGCCCTTCGGTCAGGGCCGTGCCGTAGCGCTCGCTCGCCTTGGCGCGCTCCTCGCGATGTTCGATCTCGGGCAGGGCGCGCATCGACCCCGACCAGCCGCGCTCGACATAGCGGGCGGGAAAGCCGAGGAGGAGATGGGGCGCCCGGTGGTAGGGCTTGACTCCGTTCGTGTAGAGCTGCTCGTCGGGGGAATCGACATAGGCGAGATCGTGGTGGGGCTCCCAGTTCACGAGATCCTTCGAGACTGCGGTGCGGATTGCACGGATGCCTTCGGGTTTCCACTCCTCCGCATCGGTCCGGCCGCCGGTGAAGATGCGCCAGTAGGCCCGGTAGGCACCGAGGTTCGCATCGTAGAAGGCGAGGTTCTGCGAGTCGAAGGCCCCTTCGTCGATGACGGGCTCGGGATGGGCGAGCGACCAGCGGAATCCGTCGGGCGATTGGAAGAGGAGAAGGCCATGGGGCTTCTCGGCCCGGATGATCGCCTTGTAGCGCGCCTCCGGCGGACAGGCGGGGTTCTCGTCCTTGAAGACGGCGGGGTGCCCGGGATCCGACGTCACCTCGCCGAAGGATTCCGGCGCGAGGACGATGTTGTTCGCCTTCGATCCCTCGAACTCCACGAGCCCCAGCTCGGGCTTGCGCCAGTGGATCCCGTCGTCGCTCTCGGCGTAGCAGCAGAAGAGCGGATGCGATTTCGTGTCCGCCCGGTCGTCCTTCACCTCGATATGCCACGCCTTGTAGTACATCCGGTAGAGGTCGCCGTCCTGGAAGAGGCTGTGGTAGCCGCTGCCCGTCCCCTCCCACGGGGCGTCGTGCTCGATCGCGATCTCGCGCGGCGTTGGCTCGTGCAGGCGCAATCTCGCGCCGCCCGAGATGGATTCGATCAGCGAGTCCTCGACGAAGAGCTCCCGGCGGGTGCCGATGTCCACAGGCTGGGCGATCAGGGAAATGGGCAGGAGACCGGCGGACAGGAGGAGCAACGAGGCGTGTTTCATGGGATTCCTTTCCAGCTTGCCGGGATGCCTCCGGCGGAGCAAGGACGGAAAGGGGCGGTATCGCGTGAGCGGGAGTGGTTTGTCGAAATTGAAACGGGGGATGCCGGATCACGGAAAGCCCCGGAGGGGCGGGAGAGGGTAGCCGGTGGTGGAGCGAGGAACGAGCGCAACCACCGGATTGGCCGACGAAAGATCAAACCGCCCCGGAGGGGCGGGAGAGGCGTCCGAAGCAGGGGGAGCCGGTCGGTATCCCCGCTGCCGACCTTTCTCGCACCCCTCCGGGGCGCTTCGCTTACGGGGGCGACGGGTTCCGGGGGTTCCCCCGCTCTGCGGGTCCACCCCCGGCTAATGTCTCGCGTCCCTCCGGGACACTTCACTGAAACGGCGCGATGGCGGGGCTGGATACTGCCATCGTGAGCGCCCTACCGCTCCAGCAGCGCCTTCACCTTCCGTCGGCTCGGCAGGAACACCGCCACCACTCCCAGGAGCGGCAGATAGGCGCAGAGGTGGTAGACGGCCTCGATCCCGATCGCGTCCGCCATCTTGCCCAGCACGGCGGAGCCGATGCCGGCGATGCCGAAGGCCAGCCCGAAGAACAGCCCCGCGATCAGGCCCACTTTCCCCGGCACCAGATCCTGGGCATAGACCAGAATCGCCGAGAAGGCCGAGGCGAGGATCGCGCCGATCAGCACGCTGAGGACCACGGTCGTGACGAGGTTCACATAGGGCAGGCAGAGCGTGAACGGAGCCACGCCCAGGATGGACACCCAGATCACCGGCTTCCTCCCGATGCGGTCGCCGATCGGTCCTCCCAGGATCGTCCCCGCCGCCACCGCGAAGAGGAATACGAAGAGCAGGATCTGCGACTTGGCGGCATCCACGCCGAACTTCTCCATCAGGAAGAAAGTGTAGTAGCTCGTCATGCTCGTCAGGTAGACATACTTCGAGAAGATCAGGACCACCAGCACCGACAGGGAGAACACCACCGTCCCCAGAGGCAGCCGGGCCGCCGGGATCGAGGGCGCCTGCCTCTCCTTCGCGGCCGAAGCCGTCCGCAGGCGCTGCGACATCCAGCCTCCCACCCGCCAGAGCACCACCATGCCGAGGGCGGCCAACAGGGTGAACCACGCGACCGAACCCTGTCCGTTCGGCATGATGATCAACGCCGCGGCGAGGGGGCCGATGGCGCTGCCCGCGTTTCCGCCCACCTGGAAAAGCGCCTGGGCCATGCCCCGCTTTCCGCCCGAGGCCAGGTGCGCCACGCGCGACGCCTCGGGGTGGAACACCGACGAACCCAAGCCGACCAGCGCCGCGGCGAGGATGATCGCCAGGAACGAATGCGCGGAGGCCAGCAGCAGCAGGCCCACCAGCGTGCATCCCATCCCGATGGACAGGGAATAGGGCATCGGACGCCGGTCCGTGACGAGGCCCACCAGCGGCTGCAGGAGCGAGGCCGTGCATTGGAAGGTCAGGGTGACGAGGCCGAGCTGCGCGTAGCTCAGCTTCAGTTCCTCCTTGATCAGCGGATACAGGGAGGGGATGAGCGCCTGGATCGTGTCGTTCAGCAGGTGCGAAAAGCTGATCGCCAACAAGACCGCCATCGCGGTCTCGTTCGC
>CAYSZN010000009.1:0-15448 GCA_964435425.1 uncultured Akkermansia sp.
TGCCCGCCACGGTTCCCGCCTTCACCGTGATGTCGCCGCTGTGGACGCCCTGCGAATTGGAGGAGTTGAAGGAGGTGTGGCCGATCAGGGACCAGTTGTAGGTGGCCGCGTTCTGCCCGGCGAGCAGGTCGATTTTTCCGCCCGCGGTCACATCGAGGTCGCCGCTGTATCCGAGGACCGTGCCGTCGGTGGTCCGCACGGTGGCTCCGACGCCGCCGTGGCCGATCTGGGTGCCGGCGTTGGAGACGGCGCGATAGGAGTCGAACTGCGGGGAGACGAGGCGGATGTGCCGCCCGGCCTCCACGGCGATGGGACTCTCGCCGAAGCTCGACAGCTTCAGGTTGTGGTTGCCGTGGCCGATCTTGGCTCCGGCGGTGCTCGCTGTCCCGGCGAGGAGGAGGACGTCTCCCGCCGCCCTCACGGAAATGGGGGAGGCGGAGATGGAGGAATCCGTCGTCGTGGCGACGCCGCCATGGCCGATCTGCGAGTAGGTGGTGCTGGTGGTGCCGCCTTGGGCGGTGACGCTGCCGCCCGCCGTCACGGCGATGGCTCCGCCCAGGTTCCAGACGAAGTTGGCGACGGAGGCCGGTCCCCCGTGCCCGATCTGGGCGTAGGCGTAGCTGGCGCCGCCTTGGCCCATCGCGATGTCCCCGCTGGCCTCCACGGTGACGTCGCCCGTGAAGTCCGCCGTGCTGGCCGTGCCCGCGCGCAGGCCTCCGTGACCGATCTGGGCATAGTTGCCATAGGAGCTCCCGGCGAGGAGATCGATGCCGCCGTCGAGGACCTGGACCAAGATGCCCAGGGGCCTCTGCCCGACGACGTTGCCGTCGCCGTCGAGGATGTCGGCGAAGCCGCTGCCGCTGCTGGCGGCCATGGCCCCGCCGCCGCTGTAGCCGCCATGGCCGATCTGGGCGTGGTTGTAGCGGAGGCTGGCGTTCACGCCTCCGGCTTTCACGGAGAGGTCGCCGGAGGCCACGGTCACGCGGATGTCGCCGCTCTTGCTCCCGGCGATGTCGCGTCCGCCGTGGCCGATCATGGTGTGGGCGAAGGTGCCCAGGGTGGAGGATTCCATCCGCAGCCCTCCGGCGGCGATGTCCACCGCCACGTCGCCGGAAAGGGCGATGGCGGGAGTGTTGGGCGATTCCCGCTGGGCGAGGTGGCCGATGTGGGCGGCGGCGTAGCTGCCGTTCCCCGCCTCCATCGCGAGGCCGTCGGTGGCGTCGGTGCCTTTCAGCGTCACATAGGTGCCTCCGGAGAGGCTGGTGCCCCCGGTCAGGTTGTAGCCTCCGCTGCCGATGGCCGCGTAGCCCGCCGTCGATCCGCCGCCCCGCAGCAGGACGCCTCCGTCCTCGACGGTGACGCGGACATCGCCGTCGATCTGGTTGATCGACGAATAGGAGAGGTGCCCGATCTGGGCGAAGAGACCGCTGGCCCCGGTTCCGGCCAGGATCTCGACCCCGTTCCCTGCCGTCACGTCGATGGCGCCGGAGTGGACCCCGTCGGCGGAGAAGCCTCCGTGCCCGATCAGGGCGTAGTTGTATTCGTCATGGCTGCCCGATTCGACGAGCAGCTTCCCGCCCGCCGCGATGGTGATGTCGCCCTTGAAGCCCTTGCCGGAGGTCATCGGAAGGGAGGCTCCGGTCGAGTCCACGAAGTCCGCGCCGATCGCCCCGTGTCCGATCTGGGCGAAGGAGAGATGGTTGCTCTCCGCCCCGGCGATGCCCGGTCCGCCCTTCACTGACACGTTGCCGCCCGCCGTCACGTTGATGGCGCTCTCGGTGAAGTCGGCGAGGCGCTGGTTGGTGGCCCCGTGGCCGATCTGGGCGTGGGCGTAGATTCCGTAGCCGCTCTGCAGCAGCAGGTCGCCGCCCACCCTCACGTCGATGTCGCCACCGAGAGTGGCGGCGTAGGTGGCGGCGATGTTGTCGTAGCCGCCGTGGCCGATCCTGGCGTGGTTGTTGTATTCGATGCCGCCGAGCAGGCTCAGGCTGCCGCCCGCCTCGACGACGATGCCGCCGGAGAGCTGCATGTTCCGCACCGCCTCCCGGTCCCCGCCGTGGCCGATCTGGGCGAAAGAGCCGTTGCCGCCGTTGTCGTAGGTGGGATCGCTGGGCCAGGTGGGGTCACCGCGGGTGCCCGCATCGTATTTGTTGGCGGCGACTTCGACATGGTTGACGGCGGCGACCCGGATGCGGCCCGTGGCTGTGGAGAAGGTGCTGGTCGTGCCGGCGTCGCGCGGGTTGTAGCCGATCTGGGAGTGGAAGTAGGCGGCGAATTTGTCGTCGGCGGCCCCCCAGACCTTCACGTCGTGCCCGGCCACGTTGGTCTGCCCGGTGCGGCTGGCCACGGACAGGCCCCGGCCGGCGGGGGAGAGGTCGGCGTAGGCTCCCACCCACACGCTGCCTCCCCCGTTTCCGTACGCGCTAGGCACGCCGAAGAGCTGCGCGTCGGCGTCCACGTCTCGGATCCAGTCGCCGCGCCAGTCGGGCGCGGCGACGCTGGAGGAGAGCGGCGCGATGGCGGGATTCCAGCCGGCGAAGACGTTGACGTCGCCGTCGCCCCGGTTGATGAGGTCGTCCACGATGTGGAGATGCGAATAGGCGAGCAGGTTGAAGTCGAAGGGCGAAGTCCAGATCATCGAGGCGTCCAGCTCGATCCCCGTCGTTCCCATCCCGACAAGGCTGAGGTTCCCTCCGGCGAGATGGTTCACGAGCATGGTGCCCAGCTCCGCATCCACGCGGAGGAGCTGGCCGCCCGAATCGCCGGTCGCGCGGTCGAAGGAGCGGCCCCGGATGGTGACGTCGGCGTTGCTGATGGCGTTGGCCGTGCCGCTGCGGTGGCCGATGTAGGAAAGGTTGGCCACGGTTCTGACCAAGGAGATTTCGCCCGCCACGTCGACGAGGATGCCGCCCTGTCTCGTGCCAGCGCCCGGGCTGGGGGCGCCGTGTCCGATCATGACACCGCCCCGGGTCGTGTTGATCGCGAGGGTCGAATCGAGTTCGAGGCTCCCTGTCCGCGAGACGACCTGGATGTCGCCCGACATGGGGCCGAAGGAGGCGAAGCCTCCGTGCCCGATCATCACCACGGCGTTCCGCGAGGTGCCCGAGCGAAGGACGATGTCCCGCTCGGCATGGACGCTCACCGAACCGCTGATGCCCTCCGTGAGGTGGCCTGCCGAGTAGCCTCCGTGCCCGATTTGGGCGCCGTGGAGCCGGATGTCGGGAGGGGTGTCGGCGGCGGTCGAGCCGTCCACGCCGTCGCCGCCGGCCACGAGCACTCCGCCCCGCACTACATCGACGAGGATGTCGCCGTGCAGGCCGGTGGAGTAGAGCGCGGTGTTGTTGCTGTGGCCGCGGTGACCGATGGCGGCGAAGCTGTAGTAGTAGCCCGCCGTGGTGTTGGTGGCCGCGATGGGGAGGTAGTCGCCATAGGCCGCCTGGACGGTGACTCCGTATTCGTCGAAGCCCGCCGTGGTTCCCGTCGTCACGGTGATGTCCCCGCGGTGGACGCCGTTCGAATTGAAGTAGGAGGTGTGGCCCAGCAGGGACCAGTTGTAGCTGCCCGTGTTCCTGCCGGCGATCACGTCCAGCTTCCCGCCCGCCGTGACGGTGATGTCTCCGCTGTAGCCGAGGGTGGAAGTGCCGGACACAGGGCCCACGACGGCGCCGAAGCCTCCGTGCCCGATCTGGGTGCCGGCGTTGGAGACGGCGGTGAAGGTGTCGAACTGCGGGGAGACGAGGCGGACGTGCCGTCCGGCCTCCACGGTGACGGGGCTCTCGCCGAAGCTCGACAGCTTCATGTTATAGCCTCCGTGGCCGATCTTGGCTCCGGTGTTGTTCGCTGTCCCGGAAAGGAGCAGGACGTCTCCCATCGTCGCCTTCACCGTGATCGGGGACGCCGCGATGGAGGATGCCGTCGTCGTGGCGTAGCCTCCGTGGCCGATCTGCGCGTTGGCGGTGCTGGCGGTTCCGCCTCTGGCCGTGATGCTGCCGCCCGCCGTCACGGCGACGGCACCGCCCAGGTTCCAGACGAAGTTGGCGACGGAGGCCGCTCCGCCGTGGCCGATCTGGGCGTAGGCGTAGCTGGCGGTGCCTTGGCCCATGGAGAGGTCGCCGCTGGCCTCCACGGTGACGTCGCCCGTGAAGTCCGCGGTGCTGGCTGTGCCCGCGCGCATGCCGCCGTGCCCGATCTGGGCGTAGCTGACTCCGTTCTTCCCGGCGAGGAGCTCGACGTTGCCATCGAGGACCTGGACCACGATGCCCAGAGGACGCTGTCCGACGACGTTGCCGTCGCCGTCGAGGAGGTCGGCGAAGCCGCTGCCGCTGCTGGCGATCATCGCCCCGCCGTTGCTGTAGCCGCCATGGCCGATCTGGGTGTGGTTGTAGCGGGAGTCGGCACGGACTCCGCCAGCCCACATCAGGAGATCGCCGGAGGCCACGGTCACGTGGATGTCGCCGCTCTTGCTCCCGGCGATCTCGCGGCCGCCGTGGCCGATCATGGTGTGGGAGAAATAGCCATCGGTGGAGGACTTCATGCTCAGTCCCCCGGCGGCCACGTTCACCACCACGTCGCCGGAGAGGGCGATGGCGGTGGTGAGGGCCTCCCGCTGCGCGAGATGGCCGATGTGGGCGGCGGCGTAGCTGCCGTTCCCCGACTCCATCACGAGGCCGTCGGTGGCATCGGTGCCCTTCAGCGTGACGTAGGTGCCGCCGGAGAGGCTGGTGCCCCCCAGAATGCCGTAGCCTCCGCTGCCGATGGCCGCATGGTTCGCCGTCGACCCGCCTCCCCGCAGCAGGATGCTGCCATCCTCGACGGTGACGCGGACATCTCCGTCGATCTGGTTGGTCGAGGCGTAGGCAATATGCCCGATCTGGGCGAAGAGAGCGGAGTTGCCGTTTCCGGCCAGCAGCTCAAGCCCGGTCCCGGCGGTCACGTCGATGTTGCCGGAGTGGTCGCCGTCGGCACCGTTGCCGCCGTGCCCGATGACCGCGAAACTGTTGGTGTCATCGTTCCCCGCGGTGACGGAGATGGCTCCGCCCGCATCGACGGCGATGGCACCCTTGTAGCCGTAGCCCGATCCCGGCGCCCGGCTCGCGCCGCCCGCATCCACGAAGTCGGCGTTATGGCCGCCGTGCCCGATCTGCGCACGCGCGTAGCTGCTGTCCACGTTGGTCCCTCCGCCCGGGGTCAGCGTGCCCGCGCCACCCCGGACGGCCACATCGCCGCCCGCTTTCACGCGGATGGCGCTCTCCACGAAATCGGAGAGGACGATGTTGCTGCCGCCGTGGCCGATATGGGCGCTGGCCATGTAGCCGGTCCCGCCGAGGAGGGTCACGTCGCGGCCCGCGTCCACCGTGATCGCGCCGCCCTGGATGCTGGTCACCTTGGCGAAGTTGGTGTCGCGGTTGGCGTAGCCGCCGTGGCCGATCTGGGCATAGTCGTTGTAGGCCTTGCCGCCCTTGACGCTCACATCCCTGCCCGCCTCGACGATGACGTCTCCGGAGAAGTCCATGTCGATCACCGATCCACGGTCCCCGCCGTGTCCGATCTGGGCGAAGGCGGCGTTGCCGGTGAGGATGAGCCCGCTGCCGCCGGGCCAGTAGGAGCCCTCGGTGCCCACCTCGAACTTGTTCGAGACGAGCTCGACATCGTTGACCGCCTTGACCTTGATGCGTCCGGTGGCGTCGGAGAAGGTCGTGGTGGTGCCGGCGTCGCGCGGGTTGTAGCCGATCTGGGAGTGACGGTAGGGGTCGGCATGGCTCCAGGCCGCACCCCAGACCATCACGTCGTGGCCGGCGACGTTCGTCTGTCCGGTCCGGCTGCCAACCGACACGGCGAGGTCGGAGGCGATGCTCGCCGGGTCGCCGGACGGATCGCCTCGCAGACCCACATAGACGCTGCCACCATTCTTGCCGAAGGAGCCGGGCGTGTCGAAGATCAAGGTGTCCATGTCAGGCCCGTCGGCCACGGTGGCGCTGCCCGGCGAGCCCGGCGATCCCCCGAACAAGGCGCTCAGGGGCTGTACGCCGGGGTCCCAGCCGGCCACGAGATTCACATCGCCCGCGCCACGGTTGATCACGTGGTTGCCGATGTAGAGATCGCCCTCGGCGAGCAGAGTGAGGCTGTTGGCCGAGGTGTAGACCACCGGGTTGAGGACGGTGATGTGGCCCGCCTCCGCCGTGCCCGGATCGAAGGTCGAGACGACGACGTGATTTCCCACGACCAGCGACGCGAGGGTGCTGTTGTTGAGGTTCGTCGGGGAGGCGGCAGCGCTGCTGATCGTCAGGTTGCGCGGATCGAGGAGGAGGATCCCGTGCACTCCGCTCTCCGCGAGAGTCGACACGGTTCCGTCGACGAGCAGACCCTCTTTGCCCGAGACTTCGACCATTCCGCCCCTGCCGCTCCCGCGGCCCAGGGCGGTGATCTCTCCCCGAAAGAGGGTGTCGCTGTCGGACCAGAGCACGACGCTGCCTCCGTTGCCGGTTTCCGTCGCGTCCGCATGGATCGCCGCTCCGCTCTCCATCTCCAGCGAGCGGGCGTTCGAGAAGGCGGGATCGCCGCCCTGGAATCCGCCACCGATCCTCACGGAGCCGCCGCCGGTGGTGCCGCCCGCATCGATCGAGGAACCTGATTTTAGAACAATGTCAGGGGCCTCCACATCGACCGAGCCGCCAGTGCCCGAAAGATTTCCGACGGCGATTGTCGCACCGATTTCGGCCGCTTCGCTCGCTGCGATTTTCACGCTGCCGCCGCTGGCTCTCAATTCCCCATCGACCTTCGCGTAGGCGGCCGCGATCAGGACCGATCCCGCCTTCCCCGTGCCGGAGGAGGTGGCGCGGATCGATCCGCTGTTCGAGACGCTGCCGCCGATGCCCTCGAGATGGACGCGGCCACCCGAGCGATGCACGCCCGTGGCGCGGATGGAGCCCTTGTTGTTGATGGCCAGGGCGTAGTGGTTTCCGTGGGCCTTCAATTCCGCTGCGGCTCCCTCGATCATGCCGTCGTTGAGGATGCCGGTGCCGCCCGCGCCTGCCCCTGTTGCCCGGACGAAGATTCGTTCCCCATCCGGACCGGTATCGGCCTTGATCAGCACCTCCTGTCCTGCGGCGAGGCCTGCCGTGCCGGAGGGCGCATGGATCGATCCGCTGTTGGTGACCGTCCGTCCGATCAGGAAGACATCGCCTCCGATCGCGTGGATGCGGCCGAGATTCGTCACGCCGGCCGAACTGGCCCCCTTGAAGACCCGGTCCCCGCCTGCGAGGAACTCTCCATCGTCGATGTCCAGAGTCGAGAGGACCAGGCCATGCACGTCGATCGTTCCTCCCGGGCCGACGAGAATGCCGTTCGGGTTGATCACGAAGACATTGCCGTTCGCCCGCAGGGCGCCGTGGATCTCGCTCGCATTTCCTCCGGTGACCCGGTTGAGGACGGCGGCGTTGGTTCCAGGCTGGACGAAGCGGGTCATCTCGCCCGCCTCGATCGAGAAGGCCTCCCAGTCGATGATCGCGTTCGCCGAGGTCTGCTTGACGTTGAGGACACCGCCGCTGCCGGACATCGCGATGTTGCCGTGGACGACGACGCCTCCCCGCGGATTGGCGGCCGCGGGACCGCTCCACCACGCGAGGGCGGGGAGGAGGCTTGCCATGACCGCGGCCTGGGTCGGCCTGGTTCGGAGACGGGATGGGATTCGCCCATCGCCGGTTGGCGGAGTGCTGCTGCTCATGCTGTGGTTTGGAGGAGGGAGGTTCCATCGTGAAAAGCAGATAGCGGACCAAGGCGAGGAAAAATCCGAAATTCGGCTCCGGGCCGTCGAAACGAAAAAGGGCGGGCCCTGTGCGGACCCGCCCCTTCGGTTGAAAAGGCTGGTGGAGTAGCCAGGCAGATCAGCGGACGCGCACCTGGAAGTTGCCCGCGGCCGTCGGAGCGCCGGAGGCGCTGGCACGGTAGGAGCCCTTGTAGGTCTTCTTGACCACGCGCACTTTCTTGCCCTTTTTCTTCTTGAGCAGCTTCTTCTTGTTGGGCGTGATCTTCGCCGTGATCGTCACGGGCGCGGAGGCGCTCGAGAGCGAAGGCGTCTGATACCTGCCGGCGTTCAGCGCAGCGGTCTGGTTGCCGCCGGGAGCGCTGTAGACCACCTTGAAGAAACCGTTGCCCTTGGAGGCGGAGACGGTGATCGGGCTGGGCAGGTTGCCGGTGTTTCTCACCAGGGCCTTGCCTTTGACGGCTTTCGCCTTCTTCGAGTTGATCTTCGCAGGCGTCGCGGTGACGCCGGGACGCGCCGAGGCGGCCTTCGTCGCGTCGACGCTGAAGGAGAGGAACTCGGCGCTGCCCGACTGGTTGGTGACCCGGACACGGTAGGTTCCGGCAGGGAGGGCGCGGGTGAAGCTGAAGACTCCGCTTCCGCTCGCGATCACGTTGCCGTTGGCGTCGAGCAGCTCCGTGAGCAGACCGTCCGTGCCTCCGGAGATGGCGACTTCGCGTGCGTCCGTCAGGGTGAAGAGGTAGCTCTGTCCTTCGCCGGGCAGGATGGATTGTCCGGAGACCGAGCCGGTGCCACCGGTCAGCGTCAGGGCGGTGTCCGTCGCGAAGAAGGCGACGTCGGTGTAGGTCGTGCCTGCGGTGGTCGTGACGAACGCCTTGACGGCGTAGGTCGTCGCCGCGGCAAGTCCCGTCGCCTGCACAGTGAACGAGCCGAGGTCCCCGCTGGGGGTGGTCAGCTTCGTCACTCCCGTTCCGCCCACGAGCGGGTCGGCATTCTCGCTTTCAACCGCGTAGACGACGCCCCTCTCGGTGAAGGAGCCTTCGCCGATGCTGGAGATGTTGCCGCCAAGGGTCGCCGTCGTCTCCGTGACGGAGGTGACGGAGGGACCCGTGATGATGGCGATCTGGGCGAAGTTCGCCGTGATCGTCATGTCCGCGTCCACGGTGACCGTGAGCGGGTTGTCGGTGCTGGTGACGTCGCCGCTCCAGCTGATGAAGCCGTAGCCTTCGGCAGGGATGGCGGTGAGCTCGGCGGAGGCGTTCTCGGGATAGGTGCCCGCGCCTTCGACGCTGCCGCCTTCGCCAGGATCTGCCGAGGAAGTCAGGGTGAAGAACACCTCGCCAGCCAGGACGTCGCCCTCGTCGGTGAGGAAGATCGTGGTGACGTAGGAACCGACGCCGTTGTCGCCCTGGATGCGGTAGATGTCCAGCATCTTCGGCTGCGAGCCAAGTTCGTTGGCGAAGGAGCGCTGGATGCCGCCGGTGAAGATGGAGAAGGCCGTCCCGGGAACGGGGTTGAGCTTGCTCCAGCTGTTGTGCCACTGCACCGGATTGGCGCCCTGGCTGAGCGTCATGACTCCGTTCGCGTTGCCGGCGATGTCGTCGATGGCATCGATGAAGCCGCCCAGCTCCGTGGCGGCGGTGCCGAGGGCCGAGCTGACGAAGCCGGTCCATGCCGTGCTGCCGCCGGGGACGTCGGTTCCTCTGGACGCGTAGATCGTCCGCGAGGGATCGCCTTCAAACTCCGGATCGGAGCCGAGGCCGCTCGCCGGACCGTTGCTGCGGTTCGCGACGGCTCCGAAATAGAGGTCGCTCCGAGTCGCCCAGTCGCTGCCGAAGGCGGCGGTGAGCTCTTCGTTCAGGTTCGCGAAGACCTCGCCCTCGGTCGCGTCGCGCAGGATGTGCGCGGGGCCGAGGTTGAGGAACACGTTGGTCGAGGAGCCCGTGCCGCTGATGGCCTGGACGCCGAGGACGAGATCGCCCTTTGCCGGTGGCCAGTCTGCGGACATGGCGCTTGTCGCGCCGAGGGCAAGGCCCGCGGCGGCGAGGAGGATGTTTTGAATCGTGGATTTCATTCTGATTTCATGGAGGGAAGTTCATGGTTTGCTGGGGATGCCGACGGCTCCGCATGGATGTGGTCGGCCGCTGCTGGTCGGACTTCCGCCGTCCTCAGTTGTTGGGCGAGACGAGGCCGCCGTCTCCTCCGGAGCGGGTCACATTCATTTCGGGGATCTTGATCCCGGTGGTGTCGGTGAGCGCATTGGGGATCTCGTTCCGGAAGCCGTTGAAGAAGGTCGTCTCCGCAGCGGTGGGGCTGAGGGGGCCGTAGAACATCTGGTATCCCCAGAGCGTGTAGGAGCCGTTCTTCACGTTGTCCACGCTGAATTCGACGCCGTTGTAGGTGAGGGCGCGGGCGCCGATCGAGGGCTGGGTGATCGCATTGGCGTCGGAGAGGGTCAGATAGCTGACGAGGACGACGTCCTGGCCGGTTTGGCCATCGACGGTGACGTTCGCCGAAGTCCGGGCGAGGTTCTGACGGACGTAGCTGTTGCTGCCGTATCCGCCGTTGTTGACCTTGGCGAGGGTGTTCACCGTGCCGCCGCCTTCGGCGCCGCCGACGTTGGTGGCATCGTCGGGGCCACCCCACTGGACGACGCTGCGGAAGGGACCGTATTGGGTTTCGGAGAGAATCGTCATGCGGGTGCCCGAGGTGCTGGCCCGGCCGAGGTTGAGGACGAGCTTGGTGTCGGCGGGGTTGCCGGTGTACATGCTCAGGGGGAGCTGGCCTGTGGACCATTGGGCTTCGTGGAGCTGGTCGCTCATGTTCGTGAACCCGGCGGGGGCGCCGACGTTCGCGACGAAGATGAAGGGTACGACGCCCACAGGTTCGCCGTTGAGCACGGGGGTGGGGTATTCCGTGATCGCCTGGTCGACGTCCGAGAAGCTGAAGCGGGGGACGGCATTCTCCGTCTTCCCGGCGGTGGTGGCGTCGGCGATGGCCGTCGCGATCTGCGCACCGGTGGTGCTGATGTCGGGGGAGGCGAGGTCGGACTTCAGAAAGACGATCGCGTTTCCTTGCGCGACGTCGCGGATGCCTGCGCCGGATCCGCTGAAGGAGGTGCGGATGACGTGGGGCTGTCCGCCGATCATGCCCTTGAACACGGCATGGTTGGCGCTGCCGATGCTGCTGCCGACGTAGCCGTATTCCGTGGAGGCTCCACCGAGCATGGCGATGATCGAGTTGTGGGCGGCGGCGCGGAAGGCGGTCGCCCCGGTGATGTTGATGACCGTCTGGGCGGAGGCGGAGGAGGCGAACCCGAGGGCCGCGAGTCCCGCCAGGAGGCTGACTTTGAGTTTCATGACTGCGTAGAGGAGCTGTGGTTGTTTTCTTTTTTGTTTTGGTAGGGTGCCGGGAACCGGAGTCGAAGGATTCGGTCCATCGGATCGCCCCGTCTCTTCGGGGAAGCGTCGGGACGGGGATGGAGATCCCCGGCGTGGGGCACCTACCACCGGATGGGCATGGGCCGCAAAAGGTCCTCGGAAACGTTATCGACACACGGTCCGTACGTGACGAAAGCGTTGCGTGACGTTCGTTTGTTAGGGTGGTATTCATGACGGTTCGGCCCGTCGGAATTGGAGCGGGTGCGGTTTGTCCGCAGTTGTCGTGTGACGCTTTCATGCCTTGCGAGGGAGGTAATGGCGCGGCAGCGTCTTGGAGTGCGGCGGCCCTCCGCCGCTTTGGGGAAGGACGACCGCCTTTCCTTTGCCGTTGCGAGTGCATCCATCACCCCCTACCTGTCGGCAGGCAGGCCGCCGAGTCCGTTGCGCGTCTGCCGATGCCGATGCAGACGGGCGCTACCAAAGCGGCGGAGGACCGCCGCACTCCAAAACCTGGCGGAGAGTCGGGCTTGCCGGGCGACAGGAATGTCGCCCCTCCTTGGCTCTCCTTGGTTTTCTATTGCCGGGCCTCTTCGTCCTCTTCCTCCTCCGTCCCGCCGCCACCGTAGCCGAGAACTTCGACGCTGATGAGGGAGGGGGTGAGGTCTTCGGCCTGACCCTCTTCGGTGGCGGCTTGTCCGCGGGCGGCATCGGTGGCGTCCATCGCGGCGCTGCTGGCGGCGGCCGCGTTGGAGGCTCCGGCGGTGAGGCCGCCGACGCTGGGCGAGCTGACGGCCGGGGCGGCGGGCGCGCCGGAGGAGGCGCCGCCCACGGCGATGTTCGAGGCGTTCAGCACCTGGGTCGCGGCGAGGTTGATGTTCCCGGTGACGCGGATGCCGGCGTCGCCCGCGTCGATGATCCCCGAGGGGGCGATGAGGTCGACGTTGCCCGGCTTCACCCCGGCGACGGTGGCGAGCACGCCGATGCCGCCTCCGGTCGAAAGACCGGCGAGGTCGGTCTCGACCGCGGCGCTCTGCGGGTCGATGAGGACGCGGGTGGGCGGAGCGGACTGCACGGTCTTCGAAGCGACGCCGGCGGCGATGTCGCCGGTGGAGGACCAGATCACCATGTCGCCGCCGCGGAGGGTGAAGATGCGGCCCACGCCGATGTCCACGCTCCGGTGGGTGAAGATCGAGACGTTGCCGCCGGATTCGGTGACGATGCCGGGGGGCACGAGGGGATTGCCCAGGGTGGTGTTCGCCAGGGTGAGGGAGCCGCCGGGGGCGAAGAGGGAGATGTCGCCGCCGTTCTGCGTCCGGAGGTTCCGGGAGCGGGTGAGGATGTCTCCCGCGTAGTTGGAGGCCTTGCCGAAGAGCGTGCGGATCGCGGCGAAGCCGTCGTCGTAGTGGCCGAAGCCGTCGCTGTCGGGATTGTTGAAGTCGCGCCCGGCGTCGCGGAGGACGAGGTAGAAGACCTCGAGGGCGACGCGCGCCTGCTCCTCCTCGCCGAGGGCGTCGAAATTGCGCACGCCGAGGGCGGCGAGACGGGTGCGCCCCTCGGGCGTCCTGACGTAGTTCGCGACGAAGGCGTCGATGTCGAGGCGGCTGCGGTCGAGGCTGGTGGCCGGGCCCAGGCCGGCACCGACGACGAGATCCGCTCCGGCGAAGGGCAGGAAGGGATTCCGCGTGTTGCCGATGGTGAGGAGGCCGCTGCCGCTGCCGTCGGCGTTGCTGGCTCCGACGCCGAGGTCGAGGTGGCGTCCGGCGAGGACCTGCAGGGTGCCGGGGCCACCGAGATGGATGTCGCCGGGCAGTGGCGGCTGTCCCGAGGCCGGGGCGTTCCCGGAGGCGAGGGCCGCGTTCCGCAGGGGGCTGGCGGCGTTGTAGGGGATGATGTCGCGGCCGGCGGAGACGACGGTGGTGTCGGAGGCGGCGAGATTCTGGAGGTAGAGGGAGACGTCGGCGATGTCGCGCGAGGCGTGGATGCGGGACGGTTTCGGGCTGAAGAGGGCGAGGCCGGAGAGGTCGCCGCCCAGCGCGTAGAGCCGGAGCGGTTCCGGGTCGTTCCGGTGGAGGAGGCCCGGAGCGTGGAGGGCCTGTTTCGTCGAGGTGGCGGCGAAGGCTCCCGAGACGGACATCGAGTCGGTGAACTGTCTCGCGACCTGCTCGAGGAAGCTCGACCGCGTCGCGTTGTTGAAGTTCGTGCCCGAGCCGACGAGGGCATAGTAGTTGAACGGATTGACCGCGCGGGGGACGGCGGCGGGATCGGCGTCGGAGACGTTGATCGACGACGAGGTCCAGGCGAGAACGCTCTGGCCGGGCACGAGCAGGTTGGAGCGGCCGGTCGGCTGGAAGCCGTCGATGCGGCCGGCGGCGACGAGTTCGAGCTGGCCGGTGGCGGAGGGGAAGAGGGTGGTCGATCCGGCGAGGCGGATGTCTCCGCCGAGCGCGGTGGCCTCCAGCGTCGGAGGGGCGAGGCGCATGACGGCGGCGAAGGGTTCGAGGTTCGTCTCGACGAGGCGCAGCCAGGGCTGGGTGAAGGAGGCTCCGGTCGCGCCGGTGGCGAGGAGGTTCTGCGTCTCCATCCAGGCGCGCAGCATGTCGGTGGAGCCGCTCCGCTGCGGCAGGGTGACGGCATTGCGGAAGGTGACGTCGCCGCCGAGGGAGGTGGCGCGGACGGCCGAGTCGGCTCCGTAGGTGCTGAACCAGGTCTTGTACCAGAAGCGGTTGTTCGTTCCCTGGGGCAGGAGGAAGGCGTTGGCCATGGGGCCGAGGAGGATGTCGCCGCGGGCGGAGACCTCGAAGGAGGAGCGGCCGAGGAAGAGGGTCGTCGGCATCCAGGTGAGGGGATCGAGCTGGGCGGCGGAGGGGTTGTTGAGGTTCTGGATCGCGCCGAGGGAGGGGGACCGGGCGGCGTTGGTGGTGATGGCTCCACCCGCCTCGAGGTGTCCGACGCCGCGCTCGACGTAGTAGACTCCGCCGCTGATGTCGCCGCCGCTGCGGACGAGGAGGTCGCCGCCGCCCAGCTCCACGAGCCTCGACGGATCGGGGAGGCCGCGGGGGGCGCGGGCGTTCGTCGGGATGACGGCATCGACGTTGCGCACTTCGTTCCCGGCGAGGAGGGTGACGTTCCCTCCGCCGAGCGCGCCGACGCTCTGGAAGAAGTTGCTGTAGTCCACCCACCAGGTCGTGGAGGCGGCGGGATCGTTGAAGGTGATGAAGCCCGATCCGATGGTGACGGCGCCGTATTCGCCGTTCGGTCCGACGTAGCCGCGGCTGTATAGCCAGTTGTTAGGGAGCTGGCGCGAGGCGTCGTCGATGAGGCCGGAGTTGTTCCGGGTCTTGCGCTCGATGTTCTCGCCCGCCGAGATGACGACGTTGCCTCCGGCCATGGCGTATTGGGCGGGGTAGTTCTGCTGCACGGCTCCCAGCGCGCCGTTGGCGATCGAGGCGGTGAGGACGGGGGTGACGAAGTCGTTCGGGGCGAAGACGCCGGTGGGATCGGCGACTTGGGTGCCGGCGGTGTAGATCGAGGCGAAGGGATTGAGCAGCTGCAGCGAGCGTCCGGCGTGAATGTCGATGGAGCCGGAGCCGGTGCGGATGACCTGGAAGCGGTTCGCGATGGCGGAGGAGGTCTGCGCGTTGTTGCCGCCGGTCGCGGTGGCGGAGCCGGCGTTCTTGCCCACACGGATCATGCCCTGGTTGGCCCCGAGGGCCTCGATGTCCCGCACCGCGCGGGTGTCGGCGGAGGAGAAGTCGGCTCCGGCGGCCATGCGGTAGGACCAGGACTGCGAGTTGGCGGGGAGGAGGGGATTGTGCGCGACGAGGGGGGAGAGCCATAGGCTCGGGCCGCCCGCGAAGCCGTCGCTGAGGGCGTTGTGGAAGTCGAGATTGTCGGCGGCCCGCAGGGTGAGGAAGCCGGCGGCGGAGCTGGGGCCGAAGCGCAGTCCCGCGAGGTTCCAGTCGGCGGCTTCGCTGGATCCGGTCGAGCCGAGGGCGAGGCTGCCGCTGCGGTTCTGGATTTCCGCGCCGTGGGTGAGGATCAGGTCGAGCCCCGGCTGGAGGGAGGCGAGGCGGGAGAGCATCGCGCCGTAGTGGGCGCTGGCCGAGCCTCTGGCGCCGAGGAAGGCCTCGCCGTCCGCCTGGATGGTGGCGAGGAGGGCGTTGTCGAGCGTGCCGATGCCGGTGCGGTCGTAGATCTGGTAGCCCTCGACGACGATGGCGGAGGCTCCGGCGATGCTGCCGCCGATGGGATCGATGTTGACGTCGGTGCGGGCGGCGTTCTTCGGCGCGCGCAGGTGCAGCGTTCC
>CAYSZN010000009.1:15548-20266 GCA_964435425.1 uncultured Akkermansia sp.
TCGATGCGGCCGCCGGTGGTGCCCGAGGCGTCGATGGTGCCGGTGACGACGAGGGAGCCGGAGTCGACGTAGGCGCGGTAGTCCTTCGCGACGGCGGTGCCTCCGATGGTCAGGTCGCCCGTGCGGATGCGGTAGGCGCGCGCCTCGTGGAAGGCTCCGGCGTTGAGGCGTGCGTCGATCGCGGCGAGGTCGTCGCCGGCGACGGTGGCGGCGTCGAGGCTGAAGGAACCGGAGCGACGTCCGCTGCCGGAGCCGCCGAGGATGGTGCCATCGAGCGAGAGCCTGCCGGAGGGCGAGCTGACCTCGAGGAAGCCGGCGTCGGCTCCGCCGGAGGGCGAGGAGACATCGACGGTCGAGGCGGAGGCGAGGGCGATGTCGCCATGGTCGGAGGTCAGGCGGACGGTGCCTCCGCTGGTGTGGCGGACGACGTCGAGGTAGGTCCGCGAGACGCCTGCCGCGTCCAGCCGCGCCGGGGCGGAGCCGCCCACGACGAGGTCGCCGGAGAGGGCGCGGATGGCGATCTCGCCGCTGGCGAGAACGATGTCGCTGTCGATGGCGACGGAGGCTCCCGCGAGCTCGAGGCTGGCCCCGAGTCCTCCGCTTCCGCCGCTGGAGGCGGCGGCGGGGCGGGAGAAGGTCAAGTCGCCGTCCGCGGAGAGGCGGTGGCGCGCGGCGTCGTTGCCGGTGAGGAGCGGGGCGATGAGATCGAGGTCGCCGGCGGTGGCGAAGGAGCCCGTCCCCGAAACGAGGAGGCGGGTGTCGGCCTGCATTCCGACCGAGGCGAAGCGGTCCACGCGGAGAGCGTTGCGGCCGAACACGATCTGGTCCGCGTCGATGCTCAGGCGTCCGTCGAGTGGGACGGGGGGCGCGGCCGGGGCGGCGCGGCCGGTGGCGTTTTCCAGAACGACGGTGTCGGCGGAGAATCCGAAGGTGCCGCCGTTCTGGTTGAAGCCGCGGATGGCGCCGGCCTGCAAGGCGAGCCGCTCGAACGCCTTGGAGCCGACGGTGCCGGTGCCGTAGAGGTCGAGGGTCGAATAGCTCAGCAGGCTGAGCTGGCGGGTGGTCGCCTGGATGGTCTGGAGAGCTTCGCCGGAGAGGACCAGTCCGGCGGTGGGCTGGAGGGCGCCCGCCTGGTTCAGGCGGATGCTGATCTGGCCGCTGTTGAGGGAGAGCACGGGGGCGAGGAGGTGGGCGCTGGGATCGAGGTTCGTGGCGTGGGTGGAGTCGAGGACGAGGCTGCCGCCGGAGAGGAGGACGTTGGCCCCGATGGTCATGCGGGGCGTCGTCGAGTTGCCGACTCCCAGCCGGGTCACGGGGGCGTTCTCGCTGCCGCTCGCGCGGAGGAGGACTCCGTCGCCGCTGCCGGGCGTGTTCGCGTTTCCGAGGACGAGCGGATCGAGCTTCGCGTTGCCGGTGCCCTCGATGGCGGCGCCGTCGCGCAGGGAGATGGACTGGTTCGCGACGAGGACGATGTCCTTGCCCCGCAGGGGAGCGCCGGCATTGTCGATGGTGATGTTCGCCGAGGTGACGGCCACGGAGTAGGCTCCGTTGTCGAAGCTGCGTCGGCCGCCGAGCAGGAGGCTGTCCGCGTTGAAGCTGTTCAGCAGGGAGGCGGCGAGGACGAGCGTGCCCGCACCTCCGCCGCTGCCGTCCCGGTTGACGAGGATGTCGCCGGGGCTGCTGATGTCGATGAGCGAGCCGCGCCCCCCGGCGGGCGGGGTCGAGAGCACGCTGCCGGCGAGGGCCATGGCGTTCGTCGCAGAGAAGGAGAGGTAGCCGGAATCGATGGGGAGACGGGGCACGGCGAAGCCGCGCGAGGAGGCGGCCCGGCGAAGGAAGGTGTTCGCGCGGAGGTCGGCGTATTCGGCGCGCTGGCGGACGGTGTCGGCGGGGGCGACCTCGAAGCGCTGCATCGCGGTGCGTCCGGCGCGGTCCGGGTCGAGGTCGTTGAAGCGGTAGCCCGAGACGACGCTGGAGCCGTCCTCCTGACGGTGCGAGCCGACGGGAGCGCCGCTGAGGGGCGTGACGAGGACGGCCCCGGGAAGGAGGGCGTAGCGGGCGGGGAGGAGGGTGTAGGTGCCGGCGGGGAGCGAGCCGCTCGCGCCGAGAGTGATGCGGTCGCCGACCTTCAGGTTCGAGTTCACGTAGCCGGGTTCGCTCTGGAGCGTCGAGGCGGCATTGAAGGGGGCGTGGGGCGCGTAGTCGAAGCCGTAGCCGGGGAGGACGGCGAAGACGGAGTTCGACGAGAGCAGGTCCCGTGCGCCGCCGTTGCCCTGGATCCACCGGTAGGCGAGCAGGTCGCCGCCGCCGCGGATGTCGATGGTCGATCCCGAGGCGGTGGCCACGGTGCCTGCGGAGAGATGGACGGTCTTTGCCGGGAGTCCGCTCACGGTGATGTCGTTTCCGGCCGGATCGATCCAGGTGTTTCCGTCGAAGCTGATGCCGTAGGGAATCAGGAGGGGGCTGCCGTCGCGGAGATCGAGGCCCGAGACCGAGGTGACGCTGCCGGAGCCGAGGGAGAGGCGGTTGGTGACGGGAGTGGCGAGGCTGGAGCCCGCGATCGGGTTCACGGGAGCCGTTCCGCTTCCGTCCCAGCCGAGGGAGATGGTGCCGATGGGCGCCTTGAGCGTGCCGTTCTGCACGATCTCGGTCGCGTGGATGGAGAGCCGTCCTCCGGCGGAAAGGGGAGAGGGGCGCTTCGCGCCTCCGAGGATCGTCACGCTGCCGTGGCCGGCGGCGGAGTCGTAGGCGAAGAGGTTGAAGGCGGTGAGCGTCGTCGGGTAGACCTGTCCGGCCTGCAGGACGAGGCCGCCCGCGATCTGGAGGGTGCCGCTCCCGCGGATGTCGCCGCGTGGGGCGCGCAGCTCGGCCCGTCCGATGCCGTGGAGCGAGAGATTGCCGATGTCGATGGTTTCGGCGTTCACGATCAGCCGTCCCGCGCCGTTCACGGGGGCGAAGGCGTAGGGCGTGGTGACCCCGGCGGCGTCGGTCTGGGTGTAGGGCACGATCTGGTCCGTGGCGAGGGCCGGGGTGCGGAAGGCCTGGCCGAGGGAGACGTAGGGCGCGGCGAGGGTCACGGTGTCGTTCGCGTAGAGCACGCCTCCGCTGGCGACGCGGAGGCTCGCCCCGGCGTTCAGGCGGACCGCACCGTCGAAGCGCACGTTGCCGCCGAGCGAGAGCGAGGCGAAGCCGCGTCCGTTGAAGTCGTCGGCGACGAAGCGCCCGATGCCGGGCTGGAGGGTGCCGCCCGCGTCGCGCACGCCGAGTCCGATGCCGTGGGTGCCGGTGAGGAGGTCTCCGCTTTGCTGCACGACGAGATTCGCTTCCGTCGAGGTGTAGGGCGTGCCCGGAGCGATGAAGCGTCCCGAGGAGATATTCAGGGTGCCGCCGATGGCCGAGCGTCCTCCCGCGTGTCCCACGAGGGTGGCGTCGGAGTAGAGCATCTGGCCGCCCGTCAGGCTGATCGTGCCGGCATTGGTCGCGTAGCGGACGGGGACATGGCGCTGCCCGGAGAGACCGAGGAGGGGCCTCGCGTTCACCGAACGGTAGGTGGCGGGCTGGTCGAGCGTGCCGGCGGTGCCGGAGACGTCGAGCACCGAGCCGCGTTCGGCGACAAGGTTGCCCGAGACCGAGATGGTGCCGCCGGCGGTGATCAGGCCCTCGCGCCAGTCGTTGCGTCCTTCGCGGATCACGGCGCTACCGGCGGTGGAGAGGCGGGCCTGGCTGCCGATGTGGACGGTGGCGAGGGCTTCGCCGGAGAGAGGGAAGGCGTTGGCTCCGGTGATGGCGATGCGGCCTCCGGGGGTGGCGATCGATCCGAGCACGGTCGCGGTCTCTCCGCGCAGGCTGACGCTGCCGAGGGCGTCGGTGCGGATCGACGAGCCGAGGCCCATCACGAGATCGCCGCGGACGATGGGAAAGCCGACGTTGAAGGAATCCGTCGCCCCCGTGGCGGCGAAGGCGAGGCTGACCGGGTTGCGGAGTCCTTCCGGCTCGACGATGCGGACGAGGCGGGCGCCGCGCGGAGAGGGATTGGGCATGGCGAGCAGGCTCTGCGCGACGGGGCGGACGGTGGTGCCGGGCGCAACGAGGAGGCCAGGCGTGGGCGCTCCCGGGCCGTCCGCGGGCAGTCCCATGCCGGTGAGCGAGAAGGAGGCGAAGCCGCCCCGGCTGAAGAAGGCAGGGGCCACCCGCGTCACGTTGGCCGGGGCGCTGCCGCCGCCGATCTGGAAGGCGAGCGCGGAGAGCGAGAGGGATCCGCCCGTTCCGCCGGAAAGGCCGAGGAGACGGCCCTGCATCGAGAGCCTGCCGCCGAAGACCTCGGACACGGCGAGGTCGCGTCCCGCCTCGATGGAGATCGAGCCGGCGTCGCCGTAGGCCACGCGGCCACGCGAGCCGATCTGCGCTCCGCCCGAGACATCGACGCGCGAGCCCTTGCCGAGACGCACGTCGAACCCGGCGATGGAGACCGTGCCTCCGGCGGTGGCCGAGGGGAGCCAGTCGGGCGATCCGGCCCGGTCGTCGAGGAGCAGGCCCGAGGTGTCGAGCACGGCGTTCCGTCCGAGGACGAAATTCCCGCGTCCGGCGGCGGGGGCGGGTTTCACGCGGGTCGCCTCCGCCGTGTTGATGGCGGCGAGCGAGAGATTGTGCGCGGCGAAGGACAGGTCGCCTCCGGGGGCGGAGATGCGTCCGCCGATGGTCAGGTTCGACCCGGAGAG
>CAYSZN010000010.1:0-3728 GCA_964435425.1 uncultured Akkermansia sp.
GCCCGGCGCGTCGGGATCGGCGATGTCGCCCATCGTATAGTAGAGGACGGCGGGCAACGAGTGGCGGCAGGCCGGCGACTGGCCCGTGCCCGCCGAGGAGACTGCCTTCCACTTCCACCGCGACGGCACGCTCTCGACCGCCGCACCCGGAGCCGACGCCGCCGACGCCCATGTCGAATACACCTTCGACCCCGCCGACCCCTGCCCCACCGTGGGCGGGCACAACCTGACCCTGCCCAGCGGTCCGATGGACCAGCGATCCGTCGAAGGGCGCAAGGATGTGGCCAGCTTCACCACCGAGCCCCTCGCCGAACCTCTCGAAGTCACCGGGCGCATCAAGGCGAAGATTTTCATCTCCTCCTCCGCCCCCGACACCGATCTCTCCGTACGGCTCTGCGACGTCTATCCCGACGGCAGGAGCTACCTCATCGCCGAAGGCATGCTGCGTCTGCGCCATCGTCATTCGATGGAGACGCCCGAGCCTCTCGTCCCCGGCCGCGTCGAGGAGGTCGAAGTGGACTGCTGGTCCACCAGCATCGTCTTCAACCGGGGGCATCGCCTCCGCGTCAGCGTCACCTCGAGCAACTATCCGCGCTTCGACCTCAACCCCGGCACCGGCGAGCCTTGGAGCGAGAATGGAGAGAAGGTGAAGCAGACCAACCGCATCGCTTGCGATCCGGCGCAGCCCTCTCGGATCGTGCTGCCGGTGGTGGCAGTGGAGAGCGAATAGTTGAGAGAAGGAAGGCTCCGAAAGACGCCCCATCTCTGCGAGCGCTCCCTGGTGGCCGCCTGCCACGGGGCGGGAGTCCCCGTCAAGCGCAATCCCCCCCCCGCCGCGTCCGCGACTTCGTCCGTGCCAGGGGAAGACTCGCCAAGACCGACCGCATCGACGCCATGCGCAAACTCCTCGCCCGCCTCAACTCCATCCTCAGAAATCTCCCTCTCCGCTCAACCTGATAATAGTTGCCTACCTTTGCCTCGCGGAAAGTCCATCCGCAGACCCTTTCCCAATCGACAGGCGACTGCCGGGCAGGGCAACCCTTTCACCTCCTCCAGCGCGCTCCGCGCGCCTGGCCTACATCTCCGCCCACTGGCGAAGGAGGTTGTGGTAGACGCCGGTGAGCTGCACGGCCGACTTTCCAGCAGCCTCGGCACCGGGAAGCTCCCGATGAAGGCGCTGGATGCTGATGTCGAGATCGAAGAGGAGGGAACGCCGGCCATCGTCGCGGATCATGCTCTGGAGCCAGAAGAAGGAGCACAACCGCGTCCCGCTGGTCACCGGGGTGACGTGATGGAGGCTCGTCGAGGGATAGAGCACCATCGATCCGGCGGGGAGCTTCACGCGGTGGACGCCGTAGGTGTCCTCGACGCAGAGCTCGCCGCCCTCGTAGTTCTCCGGCTCCTCGAAGAAGAGCGTCGCGGAAAGGTCGGTGCGGATGCGCAGCGGCGTCCCCGGCACCTGGCGGATCGCGTTGTCCACGTGAGTGCCAAAGGTCTGTCCGCCGGAATAGCGGTTGAACATCGGAGGATAGATCCGCAGCGGCAGGGCCGCGCTCATGAACAGCGGGTTCTGTCCCAGCGCCCGGAGGATCGTCTCGCCCACCCGCTTGGCCACGGGATGGTCCTCGGGGATCTGCTGGTTGTCCTTCGCCTGGGCGGACTGGTAGCCGGCGGTCGTCTTCCCGTCGATCCACTCGGCGGACTCCAGCAACGATTTCGCTTCGGCGACTTGGTCTTGGTTCAGGAGGTCTGGAATGGTGATGAGCATGTCTGAAAACGGGTCTCGGTATCGGAACAACCGCTAGAGCCAAGCGGCCGGACCGGCAAGCGATTATCCGGGCATTCCCACGCCAATCTCCGCCATCTCACCGCCGCGCCACCACCTGCAGCTCGCCACGGCTCTTCGCGATGGAGTGCTCCGGGAGAACGCCCCTCCAGGAGGTCAGCGGATAGACGATGCAGTCACGCCCGAGGACGGAGCCGGGGCTGAGCACGGTCTGGCAACCGATCTCAGTGCGATCGCCGACGATGGCGCCGAATTTCCGAAGGCCGGTGTCGAGAACGCCGCCGGCCCCATCGGGCACCTTCACGGACGCGCGGTCGAGCCTGACATTCGAACAAATGACACCCGCGCCGAGATGCGCGCGGAAGCCGAGGATGGAGTCGCCGACGTAGTTGAAGTGCGGCACCTCGCAGCGGTTGAAGAGGAGGCAGTTCTTGAACTCGCTCGAGTTCCCGAGAACGCAGTTCTCGCCGACGATCACGTTCTCCCTGACGTAGGCTCCGCTGCGGACGACCGTGCCGCGCCCGATCCAGGCGGGCCCTTGCACGACCGCGTTCGCCTCGATGATGGCCCCTTCGGCGACGAAGATCCGCTCCCCGACGACGGCCCGGGGATGGATCGAACCCCGTTGCCTCTCCGACCCGACCCTGTCGAGTTGCTCCGAGAGGTAGGCGTCGAGACGGGAAAGCGCGGTCCAGACCGGCTCGTCCGGGAGGAAGAGGGCGGCATGAGCGGTCTCGGCGAGGTCGAGGTAGGCTGCGGGGGTGAAGTTCATCGGGATGCTCTTACTCCCTACTCCTTACTCTTACTCCTCCCGGAGAGTGCGCGAGATTCCAACCAAGGAGTAAGAGTAAGGAGTAGGGAGTAGGAGTAAGAACGCTACACCGTCATCACATCCTTCTCCTTCGCGGCGAGGTGGCCGTCGATGGATTTGACGTGCTTGTCGGTGAGCTCCTGAACCTCCTTCTCGTGGTCGTGGAACTGGTCCTCGGTGATGGAGCTGGCCTTGAGGGCCACCTTCAGCCGGTCCATCGCATCCTTCCGCGCGCCGCGGACGCGGACTCGGCCCTGCTCGGCCATGTCCTTGATGATCTTGACGAGATCGCGGCGGCGCTCCTCGGACAGCTCGGGGATGGGCAGGCGGATGATGCGCCCGTCGCTGGCGGGATTGATCCCGAGCTTCGATTCGCGGAGGGCGCGCTCGATTTCCTGGAAGATGGAGGGATCGTGGGGCTGCACCGTGAGGAGGCGCGGCTCGGGTGCGGAGACCAAGGCGATCTGCTTCAGCGGCATCGTCGTGCCGTAGGAGTGGACGTGGACTTGGATGTTGTCGAGGAGCGCGGGGCTGGCCTTGCCGGTGCGGATGCCGGCCATCTCGGTGGAGACGAAATCGGCGGCCTTCTCCATCGCTTCGTCGGTTTCGAGCAGGAAGGTTTCGAGGTCCATGGCGTATGTTGGAAACGTTGCAGTCTATGGCCGGATCGGCGCGGCGCAAGCCCTCAGGCTTGCACGACGGTGCCGACGGTCTCGCCGGTGAGAGCACGCCGGATATTGCCATCGACCGTCATGTCGAAGACGACGATGGGGATGCCGTTGTCCTGGCAGAGGGTGAAGGCGGTGCCGTCCATGACTTTGAGGTTGCGGGAGAGCGCCTCGTTGAAGGTCACGGTCTCGTAGCGGACGGCGTCGGCGTGCTGGTTGGGATCCTTGTCGTAGACGCCGTCGACCTTGGTGGCCTTGAAGATGACGTCGGCCCCGATCTCGCTGGCGCGCAGGGCGGCGGTGGTGTCGGTGGTGAAGAAGGGATTGCCGGTGCCCGCACCGAAGATGACGACGCGGCCTTTCTCGAGGTGGCGGATGGCGACGCGGCGGATGAAGCTCTCGGCCACGTTCTTCATCTCGATGGCGCTCTGCACGCGCGTCGGCACGCCGACGGCCTCGAGCA
>CAYSZN010000010.1:3738-20227 GCA_964435425.1 uncultured Akkermansia sp.
CCTCGAGCATGCTCTGGAGGGCGAGGGAGTTCATCACCGTGGCGAGCATCCCCACGTAGTCGGCGGTGGCCCGGTCCATGCCGCGGCCTGCGGCGGCGGCGCCGCGCCAAAAGTTCCCACCGCCCACGACGATGGCGACCTCGAGGCCGGTCTGGTGCGCGGCCTTGATCTGCCGCGCGATCCCCTCGACGATCTCGGGGGAAATGTTGTCTTCGCTGCCGGGTTCGCGCAGCGCTTCGCCGCTCAATTTCAAAACGACTCGTTTATAAGGTCTGGACATAGCAAGGGGTTCCGTAGGACAGGGCACCCTCCGCCAATCGGACCCATTTTCAAACCGCAATCTCCCGTCCACCGAGAATCGTGCCGGCGGGAATGGGATGGCCGCGCAGGAACTCCGCGACCGGCAGGCGGCGACGGCCCTCGAGCTGGAGATCGCCCCGCAGCTCGAGCGCGCCCCGTCCGCAGCGGACGAACAGGCGCGGGCCGCCCTCGAGGACGGTGCCCGGAGCGAGACCGTCGCCCGCCTCGACGGGAAGGGCGAAGGGATGGATCTTCAGCGTGCGCGGGCCGTCCCCGGTCGGCAGGATCGTCGTGGTGCCAGGCCAGGGATCGTAGGCGCGGACGAGCCGCTCCAGCTCGACCGCATCGCGGCTCCAGTCGATGCCGCCGTCCTCGCGGGCGAGCTTGCCCGTGTGGGTGGCGAGGGCTTCGTCCTGCGGTTCGGCCAGAGGCATGCCGTCGCGGAAGAGGCGCAGCCCCTCGGATACGACCTCCGGCCCAAGTGCGGCGAGCCGGTCGTGCAGACGGTCGCCGGTGTCGTCGGGCAGGATGGGCAGGGCCTTTTTCAGGATCATGTCGCCGGCGTCGAGCCTCGGCGCGACGTGCATCAGGGTGATGCCCGTCTCCGCGTCCCCGTCGCGGATCGCCGCCTGGATGGGAGCGGCCCCGCGATGGCGCGGGAGGAGCGACGCGTGCAGGTTGACGCAGGCGAGCCTCGGAATGGCGAGGAGCCGCTTCGGCAGGATCTGCCCGTAGGCCATGACCACGACCAAGTCGGGCCGGAACGCCGCGAACTCCTCCAAGGCCGTCTCGTCGCCGCGCAGGCGCTCGGGCTGGCGCACGGGGAGGCTGGCCGCCTCGGCGATCCGTTTCACCTCGGGCGGAGTGAGGATCTGCTTCCGTCCCACCGGCTTGTCGGGCTGGGTGTAGACGGCGACGAGCTCGCCGCCCTCCGCAGCGCCATGCTCGACGAGCCATCGCAGCGCCGGCAGCGCGATTTCGCCCGTTCCCATGAAGACAATACGCATCGGACGGCCAATCAAGGGCCGGAGCATGGAAGGTCAACGGAAATGTGCCGTGTCGACGCGGCTTGCAAAGGACTCCCCGAAGGTGGAAGAGTATCGCCGCATCCCATGAGCCGGACGAAACCCGCCCCTCCGCCTTCTCCCGCGAAAGGTCTCTTCGCCACCTTTCTCGTGATCGGAGGCATCGCCGCCGCGCTCTGGCTCCTCTATGATCCCTGGTTGAAGCCCTACTTTGGAAAACGGGGCGACGCTGCCCTGGTCCAGGAGAAGGATCGCGTCGTCGTGGAAAAGCCGGTGGAATCCACCTCGCCCTCCCAGGCGCCTTCCGTGCCCGCTGCTCCGCCGCGTTCCACCACCTCCTCGGTCGCCCCCGCTCCCGTCCCGCCAAAATCGGAACTCGAGGTAGCCCTGGAGGAAACCTACCCCATGCCCGAGATCCTGCCGCTGCTCACCATCGTCGATCACTGGCGCAACGTGCCGTCGAACGCCTATCCGGCGGAAGTAACCGCGAAGGAGACGATCCCCTTCCAACTGGTCGTCGAGGGACGACCGATCGGGTCGAGCAACGTCGCCCCTGGCACGCCCCTGAAACCGGTGCGCCTCGTCGGCGACCAGCTTTTCGTCGCCTCGCTCGGAAATGCGGACATGAGCACGCAGATCGCGGTCGACAAGACGGATTTCAAGGAGCGCATCGAAGCGCGCTATCGCGACTTCGTCGAGACGAAGCGAAAGGAAGTGGAGGAGAAGCGCGAACGCGTCCGCCAGATCGTCGCGGCGGATCCAGCGAAGCTCGCCCTCCTCACCGGAACTCCCGCACCGGAGGACGCATCGAGCACGGCGACCGACGGGAGCGATCCCCGCTTCGCCCCGGTGAAGGCGAGCCTGAAGGCGGGCGAACTGCCCAGCGCGACGCTGGAGGAGGCCCGCACCTTCCGCTGGAACGGCACCGAGCAGGTCAGCGGCAAGCATGCCGGCACCTACGAGACCGTGACGGTCCGCTTCGACATCGACACGATCTTCGGACGCTTTCCCGTCGACGGAAAGGCGCTGCTCCGCAATGGAAGGGTCCACGCCTGGATCGATCCGTTCACCGAAGATCCCATCTGACGATGAAGACATCTCCCCCACCCATCCTCGGAGCGGTCCTCTCGGCCGCCCTCTGCGCCACGGCGCTCCAAGCGCTCGATCCCATCACGCCCATCGTTCGCCTCCTGCCGCCGGAAGAGGGTGCCGTTCCCCTCCCGCCGGAACTCCGCACCACCCTCGAGGAGCGCGTTGCCTCCCTCTCCGACCAAGTTCGCAAGATCGAGCAGGATCCCCATGCCGCCGATGCCGCCGTGCTCGTGAAAGCCGTCGATTTCGCCCTGAGAAACGGCGAATTCTACTCGGACAAGGAATTTCCCCGCGCCGGGACGATGCTCGACCTCGCCGACGAGCGCCTCCGCGTCCTCGACAAGAAAGGCCAGCGCCCCTGGCTGAAGCAGCGCGGCCTCGTCGTCCGCGGCTACCGCTCGCAGATCGACCAGTCCTACCAGCCCTACGGCCTCGAGATTCCCGAATCCCTCGACCTCTCGCGCCCCGCGCCCCTGCTCGTCTGGCTGCGAGGCCGCGGCGACAAGGCCACCGACCTGCACTTTCTGGAGCAATGCCGCACGAGGAGCCAGGCCTTCGGCGGCTTCTACAAGGACCAGGCCGAGGCCATCGTCCTGCATCCCTTCGGCCGCCACTGCGTCGGCTGGAAGCACGCCGGGGAGATCGACGTCTTCGAGGCCATCGAGGCGGTGATGGCCGACTACGCCATCGATCCCGACCGCATTATCCTCGCCGGATTCTCCATGGGCGGCGCGGGCGCCTGGCACATCGGCGCCCACTACCGCGACCACTTCTGCGGCATCCATGCCGGGGCCGGCTTCGCCGAGACGAAGGAGTACAACCGGCTCACCCCTGACAAATACCCTCCGGACTACGAGCAGACCCTGTGGAAGGTCTACGACGTGCCCGACTACGTGGGTAACCTCCTCAACGGCCCGCTCCTCGCCTACTCCGGTGAGAAGGACAAGCAGAAGGCCACCGCCGACCTCATGGCCCGCGAGCTGCTCAAGGTCGGCCACGAGATGCGCCATATCGTCGCCCCCGACACCGAACACAAATACACCGCCGAAGCCGTCGCCGAGATCCGCGAATGGCTGAACGAAACCTGGCGCGCCGGCCGCGGGCTCCCGGCGCGAACGATCCGCTGGCAGACCCCGACCCTTCGCTACGGCCGCTACGACTGGCTCCGCCTCACCGGCCTCGAGGCGCATTGGACCACCGCCTCCGCCAAGGCCGAATGGGACCGCGAGAAACACCTCGTCACCCTTGAGCTCGACGGAGTCACCGCCCTCGAGATCGACCCGGGACCGGGCCACAACCTAGCGACCACCACCGTGCAGATCGGATCGGAGACCCTCCGCGTGCCGAATCCGAAGGCCACCGCCGCCTCCCTGCCCCTCGTCCACCGCGATGGACGCTGGACCTGGGGCAAGCCGGACCAAGGCTCGAAACGCCCCGGCCTGCAAGGTCCCATCGACGACGCCTTCCTCAGCCGCTTCGTCGTCGTGCCGCCCGACAAGGAGCCCGCCCATCCGCAACAGGCCCGCTGGACCGCCTTCGAGCTCGAGCACCTCCGCTCCCGCTGGCGTACCCTGATGCGCGGCGAGCTGCCGGAGAAACGCGCCGATCAGATCGACGCCGACGACATCGCCAGCGCGAACCTCGTCCTCTGGGGCGATCCCGAATCGAACTCTCTCATCGCCAGGATCGCGGCGAAGCTGCCCGTCGAATGGCGCGGAGACTCCTTCACCCTCCGGGGCAAGACCTACCAGCGCGACGAGCATGTCCCCGTCCTCGTCTTCCCGAATCCGCTGAACCCGGAGCGCTACGTCGTCCTCAACAGCGGACTCACCTTCCGCGAAGGCCACGACCGGACGAACTCCCAGCAGAATCCCAAACTGCCCGACTGGGCCGTGATCGGCCTCGACCGCGATCCCGACGCCCTCGCCCCCGGCCGGGTCGCCGTCGCCGGTTTCTTCGACGAGAGCTGGAAGTGAGGGGATACTCCCCCATCCGTCCTATTTCCCCAAATAGAGACGCCCCGATGCCCGCCTCTCCCCACGACTACGGCCACCTCCTCCACCGCTGGCGCGAGGTCGCGCAAGCCAACGGCCTGCATCTGCGGACGCTCTGCGAATCCGGCGGCCAGCCCGTGATCGCCATCGAGAACTCCATCGCCGCCTCCGGCGAATCGGGCGGCCTCTACCTCAGTGCCGGCGTCCACGGCGACGAATGCGCCCCCGTCTGGGCCTTGCTGGAATGGGCGGAACGCTCGCCCGAGATCCTGCGGACGCGCCCCGTCGTGCTCTTTCCCTGCCTCAACCCCGTCGGCCTCGTGGAGAACACCCGGCGCGACGGCTCGGGAATTGACCTGAACCGTCGTTTCGAAGACACCTCCCATTCCGTCATCGGCGCATGGCAGGCCTTTCTCTCGAGACGCCGCTTCGACACCGCCATCAACCTCCACGAGGACTACGACGCCTCCGGCATCTATCTCTACGAGCTGACCCGGGGAGAATCCAGCGGCGAAGCTCTCCTCGCCGCCTGCGAGCACCTGATTCCGAGGGAGCCCGCGGAGACAGTCGATGGATCGTCTTTCGCGAAGGGATTGCTCGTCCACACCGAAAACGTCGAACAGGTGGTCGAGGAGCAGCTCGGTGGAGGCTACCCCGAGGCGATCTACCTCTTCCTCCACCACACCGCGACGAGCTACACCTTCGAGACCCCAAGCGAACTCGACCTCGCCCGACGCATCGCCACGCATCGGGCGTTTCTGGAAGCGGTGGCTGGGTAAGCACCGCCTGAGGCGATCCTTCTGGACATCCACTCAAGACAAGCGCCTTCTCACCGCTTCGATGAGCTCGTTCGACAAGTGGAAACCTGTGCTTCGCAGAGCGTCGATCGAAGCATCGAAATCGAGCAGGTGCCGCGACGCCGCATGGCCGATGATGCCGAGCACGCCAGTCTTTGGAAGACCGAGGGCCTCCGCGACCCGACGCCCCCGTTTCTCGTCGAGGATCAACCAACTGTCGCCCCGATGTTGGGCGGATCGCCCGCCCAAGCGAGCAATCCTTGTGGAATCGAGGCATTCCCGCAGCACCGCTTCGGGAATGGTCACCTCGCCGAACAAGAGCGGCAGCAAGGACAATTGACCGATTTCCGCCAAGGCGGACAGCGCGGAATTGTCGCTGACAACGATCATCGGGCGACACTGCGGAAGCCGTCCAGCATCTCCATGTCGCCCAGAACCTCGTCCACACTCTGCCCTGGCCAGACGCTGTGCGCCTTCAGAACAGCCACCGCTTCCCAGCGGGAGGGGAGTTCCAGAAGAAGCCGGACCTGCTCCACGGAGAAGAGATCCTCCTCATATGCCTTCGCCGCCAGGGCCTCCAAGGCCGCCCGACCCAAGATGCCGACATGGCCATCGATTCCCCCGGCGAGTTCGTCCGAGATTTCCAAAGGCACCTTCATGTCTGGAACCTGCCACGCAACACCGCCCCCGCAAGCAGCCAGCCACACACAACTCCCGCCAGAGACTTTCCCCACGACGATTCTTCGACCGCCCAGCGGGGAACCACGCTCCAGCACTGTCGCCGCGTCCATCGGGCACGGAACGGACGACCTTGCGACGTTCGACCGAGGCCAATGGATCTCGGCTTGTCCGCATTCGATGGACTGACCCGCCAGCCTGGCTGGAACCAGCCACTAATGGTTGAACATGAACTCCTTCGAGTTCAGAACCGCCCAGAAGACGTCGTTGAGCACCAGCTCCCGCTGCGCCTTGTCCTCGCCAACGGCGACGACTTGGGCGACGAGCTGCTTCATCTCCTCGGCGGTCGGCTTGCGGGTGAAGCTGCGGACATAGATCTCCTCGATGACCTGCTCGGGCGTCTTCCCTTCGGCGAGGAGGCGCTTCACGATGCCGCCCTGCTCGATCTTCTGCGTCACGGTGGGTCCGTTGAGAAGGTGGAGCGCCTGGGAGAGGCTGGGATCCATCTTCACCTCGCAGGAGCAGACCGTTTCGCGGGTGGCCCGGCCGAAGGTGGTGAGGAAGTAGTCGGTGGTGTTGCCGTCGGCGATCTGCACGGCGCGCGCGCCGAGGGGCAGGCCGGTGAACTTGTTCTTCGTCTCGGTCACCTGGGTGATGGTGTCGAGCATGACTTCGGCGCGCTGGCGGCGGATGCGGGCCTTGGCAAAGTTGTTGAGGTCGTCCTTGTTCGACGGATTCGCCTTGGTGGTGCGCTGGTAGGTCGCGGAGTTGCAGATGTCGCGCACAAGCTGGCGGAAGTCGTATTCATACTCGCCTTGGAAGCGGGTCGCGAGGGCTTCGAGCAGCTCGGGGTTGGACGCGGGATTGCTGATGCGCACGTCGTCCACGGGGTCGATGATGCCCACGCCGAAGAAGTGCGACCAGACGATGTTGGCGACGTTGCGGGAGAAGTAGATGTTCTGCGGGGAGGCCATCCAATGGGCGAGCACTTCGCGGCGGTCCTTGCCCTTCACGTCGGGCTCCTCTCCGCCGAGGAACTTGGGCGGCATATTGCGTCCGCCGAGGAGGTGCTTGACCTCGCCGCCGCCCCGGTTGTAGACGATCTGCTCGCGGGGATCGACGCCCTCCTTCCGTCCGACCTGGGCGAAGAAGGCGGCCCAGCTGTAGTAGTCGTCCATCGTCCAGCGGTCGAAGGGGTGGTTGTGGCACTGGGCGCACTGGAGCCGCATCCCCATGAAGACCTGGGCGACGTTCTCGGAGAGCTTGAGGGTGTCGCGCTCGACCTGGTAGAAGTTGGTCGCGGGGCTCGCGAAACTGCCACCCTCGGAAGAGAGCATGTCGATGACGATCTCGTTGAAGGGACGGTTCGCGGCGATCTGGTCGCGAAGCCAGCCGTTGTAGAGGAGGGCGGCCTTGTAGGAGATGCCAAGAGCGATGTTGGGAGCGGAGCGGATCTGGAGGAGTTCGGACCACTTCATCACCCACATCTCGGTGAATTCCTTCCGCTGGAGGTATTCGTCGATCTTCTTGCTCCGCTTGGCGGGATCCTTGTCGTTCACGAAGGCCTGGAACTCCTCGGCAGTCGGAAGGAGACCGACGATGTCGAGGGAGGCGCGGCGGAGGAACTCGTCGTCGGTGCAGAGCCCGGAGGGCAGGACGCGGAGCTTGTGCAGCTTGTCGTGGACGAGGCCGTCGATGTAGTTGTTCTCCTGCGGGGTCGGCTTGGTGTACTCGAGATCCTCGGGGATGACGATGGTCTGGATGCCCACGGTGTGGGTGTCGTAGCGGGCCATGATGAAGGCCTCGCCGCGCTTCCCGGCGGTGACCAGCCCCTCGGTCGTGACGGTGGCGGTGGGCTCGTTGTTGGTGATGAAGACGACGAGGTTGGTGACGTCGCGGTCGTGCCCGTCGGAGAACTTGGCGCGGACGGTGAGCTGCTGCGTGGCACCGGCCCCTTCGAGGACGAGCTTCGGCGGATAGAGATGGAGGGAAGTGACGGTGGGCACCTCGGCGGTGGGCCGTTTCGTGGCCCCGTTGGCGATCCACTCGACGAAGGTCTTGTAGGCGTCGCTCCCCTTGTCGAAGAGCTTGCCGCCGGTGTGCGGCACGGCCTCGATGGACTTCTCGACGAGGAGGGACTCCTCGGGGATGGCGAGGTTGATGCGGTGGCCGGCCATCTCGCGAGTGAGGCGGTAGTGGTCGCCGTCGGGATCGTAGCCGAAGAGGGAGAGCATGAAGCCGTCCTGCCCGCGCGCGGAGCCGTGGCAGGCGCCGATGTTGCAGCCTTCGCTCATGAAGACGGGCATGACGTCGAGGTGGAAGTCGATGGGACGGTCGGTGGCGACCTCCTTCACGGTGACGGGGAGCTTCACGGCGTGGTCGGCCACCTTCACTTCGAGCTCGGTCGCGCCGTCCTTCTTCGGGGTGAAGATGCTGCGGGTCTTCAGGCCGACGAGCGAAGGATCGGCGAAGGTGAAGGTGGCGTTGGCGGTGACATCGACGGTGGTGTCGTCCTCGTAGGTCGCCATGACCACGACGGACTGGATGTCACGGGCCTTCTCCAGCACGATGTCCTCGGGAAAGGCCTCCACCTTGACGAGCTTCTTGCCGAGATCCTTGAGCGGCTCGGCCCCCTTGAAGTCCTCCTCCTTCCTGGCGACGAGCGTCAGCTCCTCGGGCCAGGCGGCGCCTTCGGCGATCCACTGGCGCAGCTTCGCGATCTCGCCCTCGTTGAGAGTGCGGCCCTTCGGCGGCATCACGTCGGAGTCGTCCTCCGGGAGCGAGACGAGCTCGATCATCAGCGATTCGTCGGGCTTGCCCTTCACCAGCGAAGCGCCTCCGTCGCCTCCGGCGAAGAAATGGGCGGCCTTGTCGAAGCGCAGGTTCGCCTTCGCCTCGTCCTCGTTGTGGCAGCTCACGCAATGGAATTCCAGGATCGGCTGGACATCGCGGACGAAGTCGATCTTCGCGTCCTCGCCCGAGGCGGCGATGCCGGCGAGGAGGACCGTGGAACCGAGGAGGAGGGATCTGGGACTCATGATCGTGGGAGGATTCCGACAGCGGTCGGAGGTCTTGCGTTGAAAATCGGGGTCAGGGAGCGGCGGCCTCCTTCTGCGCCTCGAGGCGGAGCTGCTCCAGGCGGGAGAGGGGCTTCTCCTTCTTCTCGGGAGCCGGAGCGGCGGCGACCACGGGCTGGGCCGGGGCCTCCTTGGGCTTGGGATCGACGCGGAGCACCGAACCCATCGCGAGGCGGTGCAGGATGGGTTCGCCGTCCTTCATCACGGTGGCGGTGCAGAAGACGCCCTTGTGCTGGCCGACGGGCGTCTTGTCCGTCGTGACGATAGGGAAGGCGAGGCTCTCGGCGGCGGGCTTCAGCTTCTGGACCCCGGCGGTAGAATTGGCCGGGAGCCCGAAAAGCTGGATGTCGGCATCGCCGGGGAGATCGCGGAGATGCTCGACCTCCGCCACCATCTCGGTCGTCTCGCCCTGCTTCGCCGTGGCCATGCTGAGCTTGATGTTCAGGAAGGGTTCCTCGACGGCGAGCTTGATGAAGGGGGAGGCGGCATGGGCCACACCCTTGCCTTCGTCGGTCTCGGCGAGAACGGAGAGGTTCCAGGTGTTGAGCTCGGCGTTGGCGTTGGCGTTCAGCTCGTATTGGATCTCGTTGGCCTTCTCGTCGAAGATCATCGTGGCCGGGGCGGTGATGCCGGGCGGAATCCAGGGGAAGCGCACGGTGACCTTCTTGTCGAAGCCCTCCTTGCGGTGGACGCGGACCTTGAGCTTCAGGGAGCCGTTGCGGACGATGGGCACCTTGGGCTGGTCGATCGTCACGGTGAAGGGCAGGGCCTCGGTCACGGCCACGGGAAGCTTGTCGATGGTCTCGCCGTAGTAGATGCGGTCACCGTTCTGCGGGCCTCGGACGAAGTCGAGGCTTTGCACGAACTTGCCGACATGGGGCTTGTCGCCCTCGACGGTCTTCACGAGCAGGTCGTAGAGCCCGCCGCCGATGGGCGCGTCGGGCGCGGCCTTGAGGAGGATGGGGAACTGGCCGACGGACTTCGGAATGATGCCGGCCTCCATCGTGACACCCGGAGGCAGTGCGGGCATCTCGAACTTCAGATCTCCGGCAACCCCCTTGCGGGCGGTGCTGACGACCATGGTGTAGTAGCTGCCCTGCGGGATGCTGAACTGCTTCAGGTGCTGGTGGGTGTTGCGCAGCATCTCGGGCATCGTCACCTCGATGGAGGGCGGCGGCGAGACGGACTCGATGCGGTAGACGTAGTCCGGTCCTCCGCGGGAGAGCATGTCGGTGATGCGCACGTAGTAGTCGCCGTCCTCGGGTGCCTTGAAGTCGAAGCGGCTGTCCTTCGTTCCGTCGGCGTCGTCGTTCGACCCCACTCCGCCCATCTTCGAGTTGTAGACAATGATGATAGGATCGAGAGGCGATCCGAGGGCGTTGGCGAAGACACGGATCTGGAAGCTCTGGTCCTTCTTCGCGGTGAACTTGAAGAAATCGATGTCGCCTTCCTTCTCGATGATGCCATTCAGCGCGAAGGGGAAGGCCCCGGCGTCGGTGGCCTCGGTGTGGGCGTTGTTCGGCTCCTTTTCGAAGAGGTTGTCGACGGAGCTGACCCTCACCCGGTTCGGGGAAGGGGGCAGCATGCCGCCGTTGGGCGCGAGGATGCCGAACTGGTCGTTGTCAGCCGACTCCGGCAGCTTCGCCTTGAACGTGTAGGGCCCCTTCACATCCCCGAGCAAGGTGAACTCCACCTCGGAACCGGCCTTGCCCCCGGCGGGGAAGATCGCGGTGGGACGGGGGAAGTTCCCGATATGGACGCGGTAGCGCCCCCGGCCCCGGTAGGCGGAGTCGCGCACCTCCACGATGTAGTCGCCGTCCTCGGGCACCTCGATGGACACGAGAGACTCCTGCTTGAGCAGGGCGGAGCCGTCCGCGGAGACGATCTCGTTGCGGTCCTTGTCGAAAATCGCCACGTAGGGGTCGATGAGAATGTCGTTCCCTGCGCCGTTGTTGATGCGCAGCGCCTCGATCTCGACGGAGAGGCGGTCGCCCTTCTTCGCGGTCACCTGGTAGTAGTCGGTCTCCTCGATCTTCGCCTCGCCCTCGACCGTCACGTTCATCGGGATCTTCTGCGGCACAGCGAAGTCGTCGTTCGGCTCGACCTCGTCGTGGTTCGGGAACTGCGAGACCCAGAAGGTGCGGGCGAAGCTGATCCCGCTGCGGCAGCGGATGCGGAAGTGATGCACGCCGACGCGGCAGTCGGGAGCGATCGCGAGGGTGGCCTCGACCTTCTTGCCGTCGACCACCTTCAGATCCTTCGCCGCGAGGCCCGGACCGTGGAAGAGAATTTCCTCGGCATCGGAGAGGCGGTTGCCGGTGATCAGAATCTTGACCTCGGACCCCACTTTGCCGCCGCGCGGAATGGTCGTGACGAAATCGGGCGAAGCGGCCTTCGACCATCCTCCCATGAAGAGGAGCGCCGCCAGTCCGAGGACTGCCGGCACCCACCTGGAAAGAGGGTTCGAAACCGCACTCTGAAGGGTCAGAATACGTTTCATATCGAAAGGAGAGACGGTTTGCCCGATCAGGCCGACGCCTTGTCGATGATGTCGGAGATCACGTTGCCTCCGTCCACGATCTCCATCGGGCGCGGCCCAGGAGCGAGGAGCTCCTTGTCCGCATTGATTCCCATCTGGGCGTAGACAGTCTTGGCGAAGGACTGGACATCGACCGGATTCTCGTCGGGCTCGGCCGCGAGGGAGTCGGAACTGCCGTAGACGTAGCCCCGCTTGATCCCGCCGCCGGCGAGCATGGTGGAGAAGACCTTGGGCCAGTGGTCGCGACCGTCGGTCTTGTTGATCTTCGGGGTGCGCCCGAACTCGGAGGACACCATGACAAGGGTCGAGTCGAGCAGGCCTCGCTCGTCGAGATCGGAGAGCAGCGTCGCGAGGGCCTGGTCGAAGGCGGGCACCTGGCTGGCGATCCCCTGCTGGATGCGGTCATGGTGGTCCCAGGAGCCGTAGGTGAGCGTGACAAGGCGGACACCGGACTCGACGAGGCGGCGCGCCAACAGCATGCGCATCCCGGCGGTGTTGCGACCGTAGCGGTCCTTCACCTTGTCCTCCTCCTTCTGGAGGTCGAAGGCATCGCGGGCCTCGGCGGAACCGATGAGGCTGTAGGCCCGCTGGTAGAAGCTGTCCATTGCGTCGATGGCGTCGGCGCTCTCCATGTTGCGGAAGTGGCTGTCCACCGCCTCGAGGAGGGTGCGTCGGCGCTCGAAGCGGGCGTTGTCCACCCCGCCGGGCAGGGTGAGATCGCGCACGGTGAAAGCCTTGTCCTGCGCCGGGTCGCTGCCAACGGAGAAGGGGCCATACATCGAGCTGAGGTAACCCGTGCCCGCGAACTCGTTCGGGACGTTGGGAACGCAGACGTAGGGAGGCAGGTTCTTGCGGGGGCCGAACTCATGCGAGATCACCGAGCCGAAGCTGGGGAACTGGATCGCCGGGCTGGGACGGTAGCCCGTGAACATGTTGTGGGTGCCGCGCTCGTGGGCCGCCTCGCCGTGGGTCATCGAGCGGATGACGGTCATCTTGTCGGCGACCTTGGCGAGGTGCTTGAAGTTCTCGCTGAACTGGAGCCCGTCCACGTTCGTGTTGATCGCGTTGTAGGGACCGCGGTACTCGACCGGGGCGTAGGGCTTGGGATCCCAGGTCTCCTGCTGCGCAGAGCCGCCGGGAAGGAAGATGTGGATGAGGGACTTCGCGACCCCTTCCTTCGATTCGTAGAACTTGGCCTGCGCCCTCGCCTCCACCTTGAGGAGCTCGGGCAGGGAGAGACCGAGACCGGCGGCGAAGCCGACTTGCATGAATTCACGGCGGTTCGCGATGCCGTTGTTGAGGAAACCAGAGCAGCCTTTCATAATGTTTGTGCGGGTGGTACGAGTGACGGGGCAAGATTCCCCGATCCGGACCGGTTCTCAAGAGACGTTTTCACGTAGAAGCCTATACGGGACACGAGGGGGGCCATTTCGAGCCATGCCGTCGCTGCCTTTTCACGATGCCCCCATGGAGCATTTCCAGAAGACGGATCAATGGAAATGCCGTATAATCCCGACGGGATTTCAAGGGGAAATCCTGACATGCCACCGAGAAATTCCCCGGTCGAACCGCCCGTTCGTCCTTTCCCGATCCAGTAAGAGATGAAGAAAAACACCCCGTTTCTCGCCGCCGTCCTCGTCCTTTCCGCCCCACTCGCCGGACGCGCCGCCGAGGAGGCCGCAAAAGTCACCTTCGCCGACGATGTCCTGCCCATCCTTGAGGCGAAGTGCGTCAACTGCCACAACACCGACGAAGCCAAGGGCGGCCTCGACCTCGCCAGCTACGGAGCGACCCTGAACGGCGGCTCCGGCGGGGCCGTCGTGGTGTCCGAGGATCCCAAGGGCTCCCGCCTCTACACCCTCGCCGCCCACACCGAGGAGCCCATCATGCCCCCGCGGGGCACCAAGGCGACCGAGGCCGAGCTGAAGGTCCTCGCCGACTGGATCGCCGGCGGGCTCCTCGAGACGAAGACCTCCAAGGCCAAGAAGTCCGACAAACCCAAGCTCGACCTCACCTCCGTCTCCGCGACCGGCAAGCCCGACGGCCCTCCCGCGATGCCCGAGCACCTCATCCTCGAGCCCGATCTCGTCACCGCCCGGCCCAATGCCGTCCCCGCCCTCGCCCACAGCCCCTGGGCCCCCATCGTCGCCGTGGCCGGGCAGAAGCAGATCCTGCTCTACCATTCCGCCGACTTCGACCTCCTCGGCGTGCTCCCCTACCCCGAGGGTTTCCCCCAAGCCCTCAACTTCAGTCCGAACGGAGCCTATCTCTTCTGCGGTGGCGGCCGCGCCGGAAAGTCGGGCAACGTCGTCGCCTGGGACATCAAGACCGGCGAGCGCGTCATCGAGGTCGGCAAGGAATACGACATCGTCCTCGGCGCCGACGTCTCCCCCGACCTGAAGAACGCCATCATGGGTGGCCCCGGCCGCATCATCAAACTCTGGGACACCGTCGCCGGCGAGCAAGTCAACTCGGTCAAGAAGCACACCGACTGGCTTCTCACCGCCTCCTACAGTCCTGACGGCGTCATCTACGCCACCGGCGACCGCAACGGCGGCCTCTACGTCTGGGAGGCTGCGACCGGCTATGAATTCTACACCCTCAAAGGCCATACCCTCGCCGTGACCGACCTCGACTGGCGCATGGACGGCAACGTCCTCGCTTCGTGCAGCGAAGACGGCAAGGTGATGCTCTGGGAGATGAACGGCGGCACCCAGATCAAGCAATGGGACGCCCATCCCGGCGGCGTGCAGGGCGTCGACTTCGCACCGAACGGCAATCTCGCCACCGTCGGGCGGGACAAGACCGTGAAGATCTGGAAAGGCGACGGCACCGCCATCCGCACCATCAACGCCTCCGACGATGTCGTCCTCAGCGTCGCCTTCAGCGAGGACAGCAAGCGGGTCATCGCCGGAGACATCAACGGCAACATCAAGGTCTGGGACGCCGAATCCGGCGCCGAGCTCGCCCGCATCGACCCGAACCCTCCCCCCATCGAGCAGCAGCTCGCCTACTCCGAGAAGCGCATCGGCGAACTGACCGGGCAGATTCCGAAGCTGGAGGAAGGCGTCAAGGCCGTCTCGACCGAACTCGCCGCCGCCCGCGGCGCCCTCGCCGAAGTCGAGAAGGCGATCGCCGCCAACACCCAGGCCCGCGACGCCCGCAAGGCGGAACTCGCCAAGCTCGACGGCTCCGTCAAGGCCCTTGCCCCCGCTGTCGAAGCCCTGCAGAAGGACTCGACCGCCAAAAGTGCCGCCGCGAAGACCGTCGGAGACGCCCTCAACGCCGCCAGCGCCGCCCTGAAGCCCCAACAGGACGAAGCCGCCCGTCTCGCCGCCGCTCTTGCCCCAGCCGAAACCGCTCTCCAGGCTGCCAAAGCCGCCGCTGACGCCGCCAAGGCCGAAGCCGCCAAGCCAGCCTTGAGCGCCGAGCAGAAGACGCACCACGCCACCCTCGCCTCCGCCCTTGCCGCCGCCGCCAAAGCCAAGGAAGGAGCCGACGCGCCGGTTGCCGCGAAGACCGCCGAGCAAACCGCCGCCGCCGCGCAATTGACGGAAGCCAAAAAAGTCGCCACGGCCGCCACCGCCAACGCGGACCAGGCCAAGGCCGCGACCGAAGCCGCCCGGAAAGCGCTCGCCGACGCCGGCAACAGCGAACCCGCCGCCAAAGTCTACAACGACGCCGCCAGCGCCGCTTCCGCCGCCGAAAACATCCGGGTCAAGGCAGCCGAAGCCGTCTCCCAGCTCGAAACCAAGGCCGCGGCCATCGCCACCGCCCTCGCTCCCCTGAAACAGGACCAGGCCGCCAAGGCCGACGCCCTCGCCAAGGCCGACGCCGCCTTCAAGCCCCTGCGCGACGCCGCCGCCGCCGGAGCCGCCCGCCTCCAGCAGGCCCAGGCCGACGCCACCGCGAAGGCGACCGCCCTCGCCCAAACCGAGAAAGCCCGCAACGACGCCAAAGCCGCCTCCGACCAGGCCGGCGCCAAAGTCGCCGCCACAACGGCCGCCATCGCGAAGGGCAAGACCGACCTCGCCGCCGCACAAGCCGCCGCGACCCAGGCTACCGCTGCCCAAGCCGCGAAGCAGAAGGAGTTCGCCGCCGCACAAGCTGGACTCGCCGCCGCACAGGCCGAGGCGAAAAAGACCGAGGACGCCCTCGCCGCCTCGACCAAGCAGAAGGAGGACGCCGCCGCCAAAGTCGCCGCCATCGTGGCCAAGGAGGCCGAAACGAAGAAGTCCATCGAAAAGGCCAAGGCCGAGCTGGCCAGCACCCAGTTCCTCCAGCGCAAGTGGCAGGCCGCGACGATCAACCTCACCGCCCACAAGGAGGCCGAGAACCTCGACGACATGGCCGCCAAGCTCGACGGCATGATGGAGGAGGAGACTGTCGCGAAGCAGGAGGCCGAAGCCGCCGCCAAGGCCCGCGCCGAAGCCGAGGCCACCCTGGCAAGCGCCCAGAAGACCGTCGCCGAAGGCACCGCCACCCTCGAGGAGAAGTCGAACTCCGTGCTCGAGCGCGCCCTCGCCCTCGTCGCCGGACGCGCCGTCGCGCAGCTCCGCGAGCAGGCCACCTCCTCCGACGCCGCCTCCACCACGCTCGCCGTCGCGACGACCGAGTCCCCCTCCACCGTCGCGCCCGAGAAGATCACCGTTGCCGCCGAAGCGCTCGCCTACAAGACCCCCGAGGAGATCGGGAGCGAAGTCGCGAGCCTGAAGACCCGGCTTGCCGAGATCGAGCAGTTCCTCTCCAGCAGCTACGTCGAGGCGAACCAGACCAAATCGACCGTGCTCGCCGCCGACAAGGTGGCGAAGGAGACCCCGCAGGTGATCGCCGAACGGACCAAGGTCGAGGAGGCCGCCGCCCGCGAGCTGGCCGACGCCGAGGCCGAGCGCAAGCGCCAGGAGGAAGCCCTCGCCGCGCAGAAGAAGCGCATCGAGGAGCTCCGCGCGAAATACCTCGAGACCCTGCCGAAGCGGGGAAGCTGATC
>CAYSZN010000011.1:0-20204 GCA_964435425.1 uncultured Akkermansia sp.
TGACAAAGATCCCGATGCCCGGCATCGCCGCCATCAGCTCGATGGGCTCGCGCAGACCGGGACAGCGGGCGAAAAACTCGTCTTGGAAGCGTTTCGGGTCGAAAGGTGGCATGATCGGATTCTACCAAAACCCGCTATCGCGTTACAAGACGCCGCGTAAGAAATCCGATAGTCTGGGACGTTCATCCTCAGCGGGAAACCCCAACCCCCAAAAGCGCCATGTTCGACTTCCTTGCCGAAACCTCCGGTCCCCTCTGCGGGGCGAAGCGCACCCGCCGCGAGTTCCTCACCGTCGGAGCGCTCGCGCCCATCGGCCTCTCCCTGCCGCAGTTCCTCGCCGCGAAGCAGCATGGCAAGGTGAAGGGCGACGACTCGAAATCCTGCATCCTCATCTTCAACCTCGGCGGGCCGAGCCACATCGACCTCTGGGACATGAAGCCCGACGCCCCCAGCGAGATCCGCGGCCCCTTCAAGCCCATCCGCACAAACGCCCCCGACATCGACGTCTCCGAGATCCTGCCGCTCCACGCCAAGGTGGCGGACAAGTTCTCCCTGATCCGCTCCTGCCACCACGACGGGGCCGCCGTCCACGACGCGGGCTGGCAGATCATGCAGACGGGGCGCCGCTTCTCCGGCGGCATCGAGACGCCCCACGCGGGGGCCGTGGCCAATTTCCTGATGTCGGCGAGGAACGATCTGCCGCCCTTCGTCGTCCTGCCCGAGCTGATGGGGCGCGGCGGCGGCAACCTGCCCAACGGCCAAGCCGGCGGTTTCCTCGGCAAGGCCTACGATCCCTTCGCCCTCATGGCCGATCCGTCGCAGCCCGACTTCCGCGTGCCCGACCTGCTGCCGCCCGACCAGATCGGGGCGACGCGCCTCGACCGCCGCCAGCGGATGCGCCAGCTCGTCGACCAGACCGTGAAGTCCTTCGAGGCGAGCGAGGACGCGCGGCTCCTCGACGAGAATTTCCACTCCGCCTTCCGGCTCATGAGCAGCGAGACGGCGCGCGCCGCCTTCGACCTCTCCAAGGAGCCGACCGCCGTGCGCGAGCGCTACGGGATGAACCGCGTCGGCCAGTGCTTCCTCCTCGCCCGCCGCCTCGTCGAGAGCGGGGTGCGCTTCGTCACGGTGAACACCTTCCTCACCGTCTTCAACGAGCTGTCGTGGGACATCCACGGCTCGAAGCCCTTCATCTCGGTGACGCAGATGAAGGACGAGGTCGCCCCGATGTACGATCAGGCCTACTCCGCCCTGCTGGAGGACCTGCACCAGCGCGGCATGCTCGACGACGTGCTCGTGGCGGGCCTGAGCGAGTTCGGCCGCACCCCGAAGGTGAACCCGGCGGGCGGGCGCGACCACTGGCCGCAGTGCTTCACCTGCTCCTTCGCGGGCGGCGGGGTCAAGGGCGGACAAGTCGTGGGCAAGAGCGACCCCATCGGCGGCTTCCCGGCGGAAAGGCCCGTCGCCCCCGGCGACATCGTCGCGACCATGTTCCACGCGCTGGGCTTCGATCTGGAGACGCACCTGCCGGGGCCGTCGGGACGGCCTTTTCCGATTGTCGATTTCGGGCGCGAGCCGGTGAAGGAGTTGTTTGGATAGGACAATGATGAAGCTCATCGCCATCGCCACATGTTTCCTGACTCTCGGTGTTTCGACCAGTCGGGCGAGCGACGTCGTTTTGCCATACTCGGCGTTTGGCCCGCAGGTCGCAGCCTACGAGCTGATCGGAATGGAATGGTGGCAGTGGGAATCCCACGGGGATGGCACTGGCATCGCCCCGCCAATCAAGGTCGTGGTTTTTTGGGATCAATCCTTGGAGGAGACCGCCAAGCGTCATCCCGTGAATCAAGAGAAGCTTCAGGATTTTCGATACGTCGAGTATTCAAAGGCGATTGAGCACATGACGAATTGGATTAAGAACTTCAAGGAGGCGGGATTGGCCACAATCGACATCGAGAGGGGATTGGCCGATCTCCAAAAGGCATACGGGGCTGATCGGTCGGATGCGGGTGGTCGGCGTTCTGTCGATGATTGATCTTTGTTCGGGCGACTTCGGAAATCCATCCTGATGAGCGAGATGCATATGTTCATGAACCAACGGGACACACGTGAGTTCGTGGATTGGCTTATCAGCTCCTTTGGCGTCACGTTTGTTGAAGATCGGTCCCGTGATCTCCCGTTGCCTATGCATTGCGATTTAGAGTCGATATGTTCGCGGATATTTGGCCCTAGCGAGCATCGGCGTTTCGCACTCATCCATCCAGAATGGAGCCCCCATCCATTAATTGCATCTCACATTGTTCCGACCAATGGTTCTGCACCTTTCCATTCTCTTTGCCTGCGATATGGTGGCCCCAGCTTCGATTTTATCGCTGCCCGAGTAGCCCAAACTGATTGTGGGGAACGGTTTATTGTTCCCGGCACGTTTTCTGATTACCCAACTTACTACATTGAGAAGGGACTCCAAGGAATGATCCGTCGTCCGACAGAGATGATGGCTATTTGGAGGCAGGTTCAAGCGTATTTTCGACGCAATGGGCAACGGACAATTTGCCGAGAGCTTCAATCCGTGGGGCCTTTTGTCATGCGGCACGCTTTGGCGGATTATAGCGATGGCACTTGGTTGCGGATAGGTTCGCATCGCTATACGCCTCGAACTGAACTGAAAACAGAACAAGATGCAGGCAGTCGGCGAAATCCGGTTGTTTCCGAGACGGAGTCCACCACCGCCGGTGGCTGATCTTTGTTATTTCGAATGATGAACACTTCGACCGAACAAAATGTAGCATGGGCATCCTGCCCATGCCCCGGTCTATCAAGAGCGGAGACCGATGGCCCCCCATCCGCTTCAAGACGTGGCCAATGGCGCAAGCCCTTGAGCGAATGGTTCTCCAAGGGCCTTCGGCGTCTCCCCACGATGCATGGGCAAGATGCCCATGCTACTGCCATTCTCCTCCTCGCGATCCTCCTCGCTGCGCCCCTTCACGCAGCCGACCTCCGCATCCTCCCCGAGACCATCCGCCTCGACGGACCCGAGGCGATCCAGCACATCCTCGTGCAGCGGACCGATGGCGAGGCCTTTGTCGGCGAGGAGACCTCGCCAGTGCTTTCCCTTGCCCCCGCCGGGGTCGCCGAGATCGTCGATGGCGTCCTCCACGCCCGGGGCAACGGTAAGGCCACGCTCACCGCGAGAGTCGGCGATGCCGTCGCCACCTGCGAGATCGAGGTGGCGAACCACGACCAAGCCTTCGCGTGGAGCTTCAACGGCCACGTCATGCCCGTGCTGACGCGGCAGGGCTGCAACATGGGCGCCTGCCACGGCGCGGTCGCGGGGAAGGGCGGCTTCCGCCTCAGCCTGCGCGGCTACGACCCGCCCGCCGACTTCCACACCATCACCCGCGAGGCGAGGGGACGCCGCGTCGAGCCGCTCGATCCGGCCAAGAGCCTCCTCATTACCAAGCCGACCATGGCCACGCCGCACAAGGGCGGCAAGCGCCTCGATCCCCGCTCCCGCGACTACCGCATTCTCGCCGAATGGATCGCGAACGGCAGCCCCGCCCCCTCGTCCGGAGACGCCGCCGTCGTCCGCATCGAGGTCGATCCGCCGCTCTCCGTGCTGAAGAAAGGCGACCGCCAGCGCTTCCTCGTCACCGCCCACTACGACGACGGCAGCCGCCTCGACGTCACCGACTGGGCCAAGTTCGCCTCCGCCGACGAGACCGTCGCCATGATCGACGAGTCCGGCGCGTCCGAGGTCATCGGCCACGGCGAGGGGGCCGTGACCGCCCTCTTCGCCAGCAAGGTCGCCATCGCCCGCATCCGCTCGCCTTTCCCCAACGACGTGCCCGGCGAGGTCTTCACCTCCGCCCCGAGGGCGAACTTCATCGACGACCTCGTCCTCGCCCAGCTCCGGCAGCTCCGCCTGAAGCCCTCCGACCGCTGCTCCGACGAGGACTTCGTGCGCCGCGCCCACCTCGACACCATCGGGAAGCTGCCGACCGTGGACGAGACCCGCGCCTTCCTCGCCGACACCGCCCCTGACAAACGCACCAAGCTGATCGACGCCCTGCTCCAGCGCGAGGAGTTCGTCGACTACTGGAGCTACCGCTGGGCCGACATCTTCCTCGTCAACGGCGGCCTCCTCCGGCCCGAGGGGGTGCGGGCCTACTACCAGTGGATCCGCGGCGGCGTCGCCGAGAACCGGCCTTGGGACCGCATGGTGCGCGAGGTCCTGACCGCGAAGGGGCTCAGCACCGAGAACGGAGCCACCAATTTCTACGCCGTCCATCAGGACCCCGAGACCCTCGCCGAGAACACCGCCCAAGCCTTCCTCAGCCTCTCCATCAACTGCGCGAAATGCCACGACCACCCGCTGGAGAAGTGGACCAACGACCAGTACTACGCCTTCGCCAACCTCTTCTCCCGCGTCCGGGCGAAGGGCTGGGGCGGCGACACCCGCAGCGGCGACGGCGTCCGCACCCTCTACGTCGAGCCGCGCGGCGACCTCATCCAGCCGCGCACCGGCAAGCCGCAGACGCCCGCCCCGCTCGACGGCGAGGCGCTCGCCCCCGACGATCCCGGCGACCGCCGCGAGGCCCTCGCCGACTGGCTCGTCGCTCCGGAGAATCCCCACTTCGCCCGCTCCATCACCAACCGCGTCTGGGCCGCCTACTTCGGACGCGGCCTCGTCGATCCCGTGGACGACCTCCGCGCCTCGAACCCCGCCAGCAACGAGCCCCTCCTCGACGCCCTTTCCGCCCATCTCGTGGAGAGCCAGTTCGACCTGAAGGCCCTGATGCGGACCATCCTCCGGAGCGAGACCTACCAGCGCGGCGGCGAAGTCCTCTCCGAGAACCGCGACGACAGCAAATACCTCTCCCGCCACATGCCCCGCCGACTCATGGCCGAGGTCCTGCACGACGCCATCGTCGATGTCACCGGCGTGCCGGCCAGCTTCGACAAAGTCGCCCTCAACGACGGCAGCACGCAGGACACCGACTTCTACCCGGCGGGCACCCGCGCCCTCGAACTCTACGACTCCGCCGTGCAGTCCTACTTCCTCAAGACCTTCGGCCGCAACGACCGCGAGATCACCTGCGAATGCGAGCGCTCCAACCAGCCGAGCATGGTGCAGGTGCTCCACCTCGCCAACGGCGGCACCCTCAACGACGGCCTCGCCTCCGGGAAAAGCATCGTCGAGCGCCTCATCGAGGAAAAGGCCGACGACGCCCGCATCGTCGAGGAGGCCTGCCTAGCGACCCTCTCCCGCCCGCCCACGGAGCATGAGCGGAGCGGGTTCTTGGAACTGCTGGGTTCCGCCGGGGAAGGCGAGCGCCGAGCCGCGGTCGAGGATTTGTTTTGGGCGCTGATGACCTCGCGCGAGTTTTTGTTTCAGCATTGATTGGACCCTGTTGGATGTGTGACTTGTCCCTGTTGAGTCGGTGATGATTAAAATGAAGATTTCCAGTTCGCCGATTTCAGTCTTCTTCTGCTTTTTCGGACTGCTCGCTTTGGCATGTCCAATACATGGATTGGCGACGACACCTGCTCGATATCCATACGCAGCCAATTTTGAGGAAGCAGATCAAGTTCTCGTGGTACGATTAATCGAGACTGAGATTGCTTCGAGCAAGGAAAATCAATATGGAGTTTTGGTTCGAACGATGAACGGGGAATTTTTGGTGAGAGCATCGTTCAAGGGCGATTTTAACGATGAATCGATATCCTTCATTTACACGGAGGTCGAAATTATCGATGAAGAACGTGCGAATAAAATTGAAAGAGACGTGCTGGAAATGCTCGTGTCCAAAATCGACCGACAACCTATTTTTTCGGATGAAAAAACTTACCTTGTGTTTTTGAAAAACCGGGAGCTGTTGTCCTCCGTAGAGGTTCCCGAATACTGATTCATGAAGTGATTATCCGACCTTGTTGAACTATGCGCAGAACCTTCCATAGCCTTGTAGCATGGGCTTCCAGCCCATGCGCCGGCCTCGAACGAACGGAGGCCACCGGAAGTTCATCCGCTCCACGCCCCGGCATTTGGCGCGATCCTGTGAGCGCACAGCCTTCCAAGGACTTCGGCGTCCTCACACGCGGCATGGGCTGGAAGCCCATGCTACAGGCTTTCGCCCTCCTCGCCCCCCCTGCCCAGTTCACGACGGAATTGATCGGCCGCTGCCAGCGGCAGCGCTCCGCTGTTGCGAGGCTGCCACAACGGAGGCGGACCCTCCGTCGGAAAACGAAGACCATCACCGTCATATTCAGCATGCTGTTTTCCGGAACGGCAGGAGCGAGCGAGATTGAATTCGGATGGGAAGGAAGGCAGATTCTCGCTGTGCTTGAAGTAGCTGATCCAGCCCATGGAATCGATGCTACGGAAGCGAGGGCGTTGGCGGAAGCCTATTTTAGAATGACGGAAGGGTTCGATGGAGGGCTGTGGAGCATCCAGCGTGAGGGCAATTGGTGGAGGTTCGAGACAGTTGTTGGTCCGCAGGGAGTCGAAGGCCAGGATATTTTGATTCACACTGAGAATGGGCTGATTGCCAAGGCGGGCAGCGAGTCCGTTCCATTCCCTTGGGAAGAGCTCAGATCTTGGTTTTCCGACATGCTGCGCACCGTAGCAGGGGCCATTGCAGAACAAGACGGGATCGACAAGGCTGCCGCCGCTTCTGATTCAGAGCCACCAAATGAAAAGACGCCCGCATCGGAATCGAAATCCCTCCCCCGATAGCGTTTTACGGGCTTGCTGCGATGACTTTACGAAATTTTTCAATAGCCCTCGATTTGAATGCACGACTTGGGCCTGTTCATCAAAGAACCCATTTGGGGAAACAAAAAGTTCACCAATCTGCTATCTAATGGCCACTCTATTTGAAATTCAGAAAGAAGCGGGCGGCCTTTCCCTTGAGGAGAAAGCGGGATTGATCGCGCATCTCCTCAAATCTTTCCCAGACCCGCCTAGTGGTCCCGACGACGCCGAAGTCGTCCGAAGGGGCGAGGAAATGGATTCCGGCGAGGTGATTCCGATCGCCCACGAGCAATTCCTCGCTGAGTTGGGACGGAGATGAGAGAGATCGCCTAACATAACCCTCTTGGATGATGCACAGAACCCTCTATCGCCTTGTAGCATGGGCTTCCAGCCCATGCACCGTTCTCGAACGAACGGAGGCCACCGGAAACTCGTCCGCTCTGCAACGCGGCGCTTGGCGCGAGCCTGTGAGCGAACGGGCTTCCAAGGACTTCGGCGTCCTCACACGGTGCATGGGCTGGAAGCCCATGCTACAGGCTTTCGCCCTCCTCGCCCTCGCCACCCCGCTCGCAGCCGAACCGCTCGACTACCACCGCGACATCGCGCCGCTGTTGCGCGACTACTGTGCCGGCTGCCACAACGGGGGCGACTACGAGGGAGGGTTCTCCGTCGAGACCTTCGCCGCGCTGATGGAGGGCGGCGAGACGGAGGCCAAGGCCATCCTCGTCCCCGGAAAGCCCGGCGAGTCCTATCTGCTCCAGACCATCCTCAAAACTGCGAAACCGGCGATGCCGCCGAAGAAGGAGCCGCAGCCCAGCGCCGCCGAAATCGCCTTGCTGACCCGCTGGATCGAGGAGGGCGCGAAAGGTCCGGCCAAGGAGCACGACCTCTCCATCCTCTCGACCCTGACCGTGCCCGAGGTCGCCCCGACGGACGCGGCGAAGGACTCGACCACCGCCGCCGCCTTCTCGACCGACGGCCAATGGGAGGCCTTCGCGAAGCACGGACGCATCGAGTTGAAATCCACCGGCGATGGTGGTTCTGTCAGGACACTCGCGACGCCCGAGGGTAAGATCAACGCCCTCCATTTCTCCGCCGACGGCGCGTGGCTCGTCGCGGCCACGGGCATCTCCGGGCTGAAGGGCGAGGCCGTCGTCTTCGACACCACCACCGGCGAGGCGGCCAAGCGCTTCGGCGAGGGCAGCCATCGCGACATCCTTTTCGACGCCGAGCTTTCCCCCGACGGCACCGTCCTCGCCACGGCGGGCTACGACCAGAGCATCCGCCTCTGGGACTTCGCCACGGGCAAGCTGCTGCGCTCCCTCACCGCCCACAACGGGGCCATCTATGACCTCGCCTTTTCCCCCGACGGCACCGCGCTGGCGAGCGCGAGCGGCGACGGCACCTGCAAGATCTGGCAGGTCGCCACGGGCGAGCGGCTCGACACCCTAAACCGGCCCGAGGCGGAGCAATACCGCGTCGCCTTTACCCCCGACGGACGGCACATCGTCGCGGCGGGCGCGGACAACCGCATCCGGCTCTGGCGCTTCGTCTCGACGACCGCGCCGAAGCTGAACCCGCTCGTCGAGGCCCGCTTCGGACACGAGGACGCCATCGTCGAACTCGCCATTTCGCCCGACGGCAAGCACCTCGCCACCACCTCGGCGGACCGCGCCCTGAAGCTGTGGAGCCTGCCCGATCTGGAGCCGGTGAAGGACTTCGGCCCGCAGTCCGACGTGCTCGCGGTGCTGGCCTTCGCGCCGCAAGGGGACGCCGTTTTCGCCGCGCGGCTCGACGGATCGCAGGAGCGGATCGGACTGATTCCGAAGGTCAAGATCGATCCCAATGGAAAGACGGGCGGCGGGCTGGTTCGCAGATCCCCAGCCCCATCGACAGGCACCGATGTCGAGGCAGAAACACTCACCCTGACCGAATCCGCTTCGGGACCGAATCCCCCGCTCGTGCGCCGCAGCGAGGCGAAGGGGCGCATCTCCCAGCCCGGCGAGGTGGACGACTACCCTTTCACCGCGAAGGCCGGGGAGACCTGGGTCTTCGAGGTCGATGCGGCGCGGCCTCAGTCCAAGTCCGGCTCGAAGCTCGACTCCAAGCTCGCCATTCTCGACGCGAAGGGGAACCCGGTGGAACAGGTCGTCTTGCAGGCCATGCGCGACTCGTGGCTGACCTTCCGCGGAAAGGACTCGATGGCCTCGGGCGATTTCCGCGTCCACAACTGGGAGGAGATGGAGCTGAACGAGCTGCTCTACGTGAACGGCGAGGTCGTGAAGCTGCACCTCTATCCGCGCGGCCCCGACTCCGGCTTCATCGTCTATCCCGGCTTCGGCAACCGCCGCACTTGGTTCCAGACCACGGCCACGGCGCATCCCATGGGCCAGCCTTGCTACATTGTCAGGGCGCTGTCTCCCGGCTCCGATCCGGGGAGCAACGGCCTCCCCGTCTATCGTCTGAACTACGAGAACGACGACGATCCCGACCGCCGTTTCGGGTCGGATTCGGTGCTGCGCTTCACCGCTCCCGCCGACGGCGACTACCTCGTGCGCCTCTCCGACGTGCGCGGCTTCGGCGGCGAAGGCTACGACTACACTCTCGTCGCCCGCAGCCTGAAGCCCGACTTCGCCGCCGCCACCGCGTGGAAGGACTTGAAGCTCGCTTCCGGCAGCGGTCGCGAGATCGGTTTCACCGCGACGCGTCTCGACGGCTACGAAGGCCCCATCGCTCTGGAGATTTCCGGCCTGCCTGCCAGCCTCTCCATCGCCCAGCCCATCGAGATCGAGGCGGGCCAGGACCGCGCCTTCGCCACCCTGAGGGCCTCCGGCGACTTCGCCGGACTCTCCGAGGAGGACGCCGCGAAGGTGAAAGTGACGGCGCGAGCCGTGATCGACGGTCGCGAGGTCGCAAAGGACGCGGGCACGGCCACGCCGGTTGCCCTCGTCAAGGAGCCGAAGCTGCGCGTCCACCTGAAGCCCGACGGCGAGTCCGGGAAGATGGCGGAGGACGGCGTGCTCGAATTCACGGTCCGCCCCGGCGAGACCATCACCGCCCTCGTCGCCGCCGAGCGCAAGGGCTTCGAGGACGAAGTCCGCTTCGGCACCGAAGAGTCGGGCCGCAACCTGCCCCACGGCATCTACGTCGATAACATCGGCCTGAGCGGACTCATGATCCACGCGGGCAAGGACGAGCAGCGCCTCTTCATCACCGCCTCGAAGATCGCGAAGCCAACCGTCCGCGATTTCCATCTTTCGACGAACATGGACGGCGGCCACACGACGCAGAGGGCGAGATTGCGCGTCGCGCAGTAAAAAGTGAAAAGTAAAAGGTGAAAGGTCGGGACAAGGAGCGAGGCTGGCCCAGCCTCGTTTGCCTCAAAGGAGGCTTGGCAAGCCTCCTTCCTTGGGCGCTCCGCGCCGTGGAGGATGGGAACAAGGAACGTGACTGGCCCAGTCTCGTCTCCCTAAACGGGACTTGAAAAGTCCCGCTCCTTTTCCCACCTTTTACCTTTTACGGCGCAACGCGCCTCCCTCCCCCGCCATGCTGCCTGCCGACCACCGCCGCGAGTCCTGGATCGGCGCGGTGCGTTCGAATCTGGGCCTTCTGCTGATGCTCGCCGCGATTCCTTGGTGCATCGAGATTCTCGACTTCGTCCTGCCCGGATCCTTCGACCGTTTCGGGATCCGGCCGCGCCAGTTCACCGGCCTGCTTGGGATCGGGGCCTCTCCGTTCCTGCATGGCGGCTTCGGGCATCTCGCCTCGAACACGCTGCCCTTCCTCGTTCTGGGCGGTATCGTCCTGATCGGAGGACGGCGCCTGTTTCTCACCGCGACGCTCGTGATCGTCGTCCTCGCCGGAGGCGCGCTCTGGACCCTCGGGCCTTCCGGCACGAACCACATCGGATCGAGCCTCCTCGTCTTCGGATACCTCGGCTTTCTCCTCGCGCGGGGCATCGTGGAGCGCTCGCCCTTCTGGATCCTCGTGTCCCTCGTCGTCCTCGTGCTCTACGGAGGAATGGTCGGTGGCGTGCTGCCGGGCGCTCCGGGCGTCTCCTGGCAGGGGCATCTCTTCGGCTTTCTCGCCGGACTCCTCGCGGCGAGAATTCTCTTCACGAGAGAGAAGGATTGAAGAGGGGGCGGGTTGTGGAGGATTTTGGACCACGGATGGCACCGATGGCACGGATCACCTGCATGATGGAGATGCCTGGATTGGTGCTCATCCGTGTGGATTCGTGGTCCAAACCCTTTCAATCGGAGAGGGCCTGAAGGCCACGCTGGCATCGTGGAAGAGGGCTTCGGCGAGAAAGGAGAGCAGGGGCATGGGAGCGTAGGATCGAAAACTATCGACAGAGCGCCAGCGATTCGGTGTAATGAACTCTCGGAAAATGACTGTCGTTCAATCCTCCTCCGTTGCCAATACGATGATCCGAATTCTTCTTGCCGCATTCCTGATCCCGGTCCTCTCCGCGCCCCTGGCGGCGGAGGAACCTGCCGAGCCGTCCGAACTGTCCGTCCTGCGCGAAGGCTGGCAGCGTGCGACGCGCCAGGCGACGGAGCCGTTGAACCGCAAGTACCGGGACGCCCTGGGCGCGATGAAGCTCCGCTTCACCCAGGCGGGAAAGCTCGAGGAGGCGCTCGCCGTCGAGCGGGAGATCCAGGCGCTGGACGAGGCCGCGAAAGGGGAGGAGAAGCTGCCTCGCAAGCTCACGATCCTCTCGGCGATCTACCGTCGGCAGGGGAGCCGTGGAGGCGTCGACACGACCCGCATCCTCCGCGAGGCGCTGGAGCGGGGCGACGACCGCATCGTGCTGAACACCCGTTTCGGCGCTGGGGGCGAGGACCCCGCTCCCGCGGCACCGAAGGAGACGGTGATCGTCTACAGCCTCCGTGGGGAGAAGAAGGAGAAGGTTTTCCCCGAGAACCACGCGCTCGTTTTCAAGGAGGACCTGGATTGAAGCGATACCAACTCCGAAAAAGGTGTCCAGGGGGCGGGAGAGCGCGAATCGCGCGGTAGCGTCTTGGAGTGCGGCGGCCCTCCGCCGCTTTGGGGCAGGATGATCGTTTTTCCCTTGCCGCGACGATCCATCCACGCCAAGCCCGCTCCGCATTTGCCGTTTGTGCTACGGCAGGGCGCTCTCAAAGCGGCGGATGGCCGCCGCACTCCAAAACCTGGCGGACCGTCGCCTTTCCCAACGGCTTGTCGGATTTCATTCCCGCCACGTCGAGGGGAGGCGGAAGCGTTTTTTGAAGTGAGTCGGGAGAGTTGGCATGAACTCGCTCCCTTTGGGTATCCACCCTTCTCAATCCACGGACTTGCCGGCGAGCATCTTGTCGAATCCCTTGATCGCCTCCTCCTCGTCGAGGACGAAGCCGTTGTATTCGACGATGCCCTTGCGGTCGACGATCACCCACCAGGGCGTCCCGCCGGGCTTGTAGTTGGCGCTGACGCTGGGCATACCGGCGAGTTTCGGGCTGTGGCCGAAGGGGATCTTCAGGCCGAACTTCTTCGCCGTGACGGCGAGCTTGTCGGAGGTGTTCTCCAGATAGCCTTCGAAGGTGGTCTGGATGGCGAGGAAGACGATGCCGTCGTTGCCCTTGTAGTGCTCGACGAGCTTCTTGAGCACGGGCAGCTCGCGCTCCTGCGAGGCGCGGCACCAGTGCTGGAAGAAGAGAAGGACGACGATCTTTCCGGGGTAGTCGGTGAGCTCGGCCCTGTCCTTGCCCTTGGGCAGCTGGATCCACGTCTCCACGTCGAGCAGGGGGGCCTCCTGTCCCTCGATGCCCTTCTGGGCTTCCTGGGCGGAGAGTCCGAGGGGCAGGGCGGCGAGGGCGAGGAGGCAGGTCAGCAGAAAGGGTTTCATCGTCGTCTGGCGGGGTATCTTACGGGAAATGGAGCACAGGATTTGCGTCCTTGCGGGAAAAAGTTGTCTCTTTACAATGCGGACGGCCCGATTTCTCCGTCCCAATGACCCATCCGCATCCCGATCCGTTCAAAGAAGCCCGTGCCGGGGCTCCGGTCCTGCAATGCCCTTTCCACGGAGAGCCGATCACGATGATCCTCCGCCACGAGGATGTCCGCCGCACGGCTAAGGACTGGCAGACCTTCAGCTCCGACGCGCCCTTTCGCGTGCCGATCCCTTCCGAGGAGGACGTGCGCTCGATGCGCCAGCTCCCCATCGAGGTCGATCCGCCGGAGCACACGGAATACCGGGCCATCGTCGAGCCCTTCTTCAAGCGGGCGAGGGAGCCGGAGATGGTCGCCCAGGTCGAGGCTCTGGTCGAGCGGCTCCTCGACGAGGCGCTGGCGCGGGAGACGACGGAGATCGTCTACCAGTTTTCCCTGCCTCTCCAGTCGCACGCCCTGACCTATCTGCTGAACGTGCCGGAGACGGAGGCGGCGACCTGGATCGGCTGGGGCATCCACGTCTTCCGCGTGCGGGACGGGATCAAGCCGGGGACGGAGCTGGAGAGCTACCTCCACGCGCAGTTCGACCGGGCCGAGGCGGAGCCGGGCGAGGATTTCTTCAGCGCGCTGGCCCATTCGGAGTTCCGCGGCCGCCGTCTGACGCGCGAGGAGGCGATGGGTTTCGCCAATCTCGCCTTCGCGGGCGGGCGCGACACCATTATCCACACGGTCTCGAACATCTTCGGCTATCTGGCGGAGCATCCCGAGGCGCTCGACTTCATCCGCGAGGATCCGGGCCGCGCCATCCTCGCGAGCGAGGAGTTCTTCCGGGTCTACGTCCCGCTGACACACATCGGCCGGGTTTGCCCGGCGGACACGGAGGTGGGTGGAACGACCGTGCCGGCCGGCCAGCGCGTCTCGCTCTGCTGGTCGTCGGCGAACCGCGACGAGACGGTCTTCGACTCACCCGACGAGATCCGGCTGAACCGCAAGCCGAACCCGCACATCGCCTTCGGCTTCGGGACGCACCTGTGTCTCGGGGCTCCGCACGCGCGGCTGCTGGTGCGGACGCTGCTGCAGAAGCTCGCCGAAAAGGTGGCCTCGGTCGAGGTTCTGGAGACCGAGGAGCGGGTCGAGCGCGAGGAGAAATACGAGCGCATCGTGGGGTATGACGCGCTGAGGGTGAGACTGGAAGCTAGGAGCTAGGAGCTAGGAGCTAGGGGTCACGGGTCACGGGTCACGGGTCACGGGTCACGGGTCACGCGGGGCGCTCAGCGGATCGACTCGGGCATGTTGTCGAGGATGCGGATGTCGCCCCACTGGACGAGCTTGTTGTCGCGGAAGTAGAGAAGGAGCTCGCCGTATTTCGGATCGTCGTAGCGGATCACTTCGGCTTTGCTCGCGTCTGCGGTCTCCCGGGCGCCGACGGTCTTGTAGTCCCGGCCGAGGAGGGAGACGGTCTGGTCTTTCGTCATGCCGAGATTCAGCCTCTGCGTGCGGGAATCGAGGGATCGGCAGCCGGCGAGGAGCAGGACGGCCGCGAACCAGACGGAAAGAGGGGAGGGCAGTTTCATCGGCGGGGAAGGTCGCAGGGATCGGGGCGGAGTTCAAGCATCGCTTCGACAGGGCGATTTGGCGTTTGCGAAGTCGGGAAAGTCCGGCAACTTGCTCTCCAGCCCTTTCCGGGCTCTTTGTGCCATTGAGTGACGCCCTGACCATTGCCAAGACCTGCGCCAAAGTCGCCGACGAGATCCATGCCGAGGAGATCGTGGTGCTGGATCTGCGCGGGATCTCGAATCTCGCCGACTATTTCGTGATCTGCACGGCGACATCGGTCCCGCATCTGAAGGCGGTGGCCCGCGACGTCCGCCACAAGACGGAGGAGACGATCGGGGAGCGGCCCCGTTCCGCCGACGGCGATGCCTCGAGCCTCTGGGTCGTGATCGACTACGTGGATGTCGTCGTCCACATCTTCCACGAGGAGCTGCGCGACGTCTACCGGCTGGAGGATCTCTGGTCCGATGCGCCGCGCGTGCCGCTCGATTTTCTGCCGACTCCGCCCGCCGCTTCTGGAACGCAGGGGTGAGGGGGCAGCGCGCTTTCCTTTCCCGCCCATGCGCCTCGAAGTCCTCAATACGGGCACGGAACTGCTGCTCGGCCGGGTGGTGAACACCCATGCGGCCTACTTCGGGCGCGAGCTCTTCAAGCTCGGCCTGCGCATCCAGCGCCAGACCACGATCCCCGACGGCGAGGAGATCCGCACGGCCCTGGCCGAGGCCTTTCCCCGCTGCGACGTCCTCCTCGTGACCGGCGGCCTGGGGCCGACGAGCGACGACGTCACCCGCGAGATCGTCGCGGAGATGCTGGGGCGGACCCTCCGCCTCGACGAGGGCGTGCTCGCGGCGATCCACGGGATGTTCCGCGCGCGGGGCCTGCGGCAGAATCTGTCGAACGACCGGCAGGCCATGGTGCCGGAGGGTGCGGTGGTGCTGGAGAATCCTCATGGGACCGCGCCGGGGCTGTATCTGCCCGCCGACGAGCGGGTCGGGGTGCCGCACCTCTTCCTCCTGCCGGGGCCGCCGCGGGAGCTGGAGCCGATGTTCGAGCGCCTCGTCGGCCCGGCGCTGGCGAAGCTGGCCGGGCAGGGCGCACCTCCGCCCGCCTGGCGGAATTTCCGCCTGCACGGGGTGGGGGAGTCGAACCTGGCCTCTGTCCTCGAGCCCCTGCTGGCGAATTTTGGCGGTCTCGAGCTCGGCTACTGCGCCCGTCTCGGCGAAGTGGACCTGCGGCTCATCGGCATGGAGGCGTCGGTCGAGGCGGCTTCGGTGATCGTGAGGCGGGAGTTCGCGATGGAGATCGTGGTGGAGAGCGAAACGCCGATCGAGGAGGTCGTCGTGGGCCTGCTCTCGGAGTTGGGGGAGACCGTGGCCACGGCGGAGAGCTGCACCGGCGGGCTGATCGCGAGTACGCTCACGGATGTGCCCGGCTCGAGCACGGTCTTCCACCGGGGCTACGTGACCTATTCGAACGAGGCGAAGTCGGCTCTCCTCGGCGTGCCGGGCGACATCCTGCTGACCTGCGGCGCGGTGAGCGACGAGGTCGTGCGCGCCATGGTCTCGGGCTGCCTCGGGGCGAGCGGGGCCGACCATGCCATCGCCGTCAGCGGGATCGCCGGTCCCGGCGGAGGATCGGCGGAGAAGCCGGTGGGCACCGTCTACGTCGCCCTGGCGTCGCGCGGCGGCGGGGTCTTCGCGAAGCGCTACTTCTTTCCCGTCGACCGGATCAGCTTCAAGCAGCGTGTCGCGCGTCTCTCCCTCGATTTGCTGCGGCGTCGCCTTCGCGGGCTCCCGCTGGAATGAACTTGGGAAAATGTCCGATTCGGTGTATTCTAGGCCCGCGCCGCGGCCGGAGATCCGGGATTCGGGGGCGCAGTGGAACAACTTGACGATGAAGCGGTCCCTCCAGATCGAAGCTTGGCGGTTCGCGGCGGTGGCGCTGCTGCCGTTCCTTTTCGCGGGCGGCGCTCTCCAGGCCCAGCTCTTCAACGGCGGTGGACTCTTCAATCGCAAGACCGAGGCCCCCCGCGCCCAGACGGAGGACGAGATCGGCGTGCCGGTGCCGGTGACGGGACGGGTCGAGGCGCTGAAGGGGCACGAGGTGACTTTCGAGATCCGGGCGGAGTCGAAGACGCCCGGGGCCACGGTCGAATTCCTCGTCCGCGCCTTTCCCTCGGCGGGCAAGATCGTCTCGATGGTGAGCAAGCCGAACGAGCGGAACAAGGCCATCGTGACCTACTGGGCGGATCCGGCGTCCAGCGCGACGAGCGACGCCTTCTCCTTCGCGGTCCGCTACCGGGGCGGACGCTATTCGTCGGAGATGCGCTACGACATCGACCTCGTCGATCTCAAGACCGAGATCCAGGTGCCCGAGGAGGTCGATTTCGGCGAAGTGATGGTCGGGGGCGAGGCCGTGCAGCAACTGACGGTGCGCAATCTCGGGAACGGCTCGATGGAGCGCCAGATCTTCCTCGCGCCGCCCTGGCATCTGCTCGACCCGGCCGACGGTAAGCTGGTGCTCGGTCCACGCGGGGCCAGGGTCATGAAGGTCGCCTTCCGTCCCGAGCTGATGGGCGAGACGAGCTACTACCTCAGCCTCAGCCGCAGCAAGTCGGGCACGACGAAGCTCGTCGGCGGCGGCGGCGAGCCCTTCCAGGTCGTGACCGAGGCGGTCGAGCTCGTCCTCGACGAGGCGAGCGGCGAGCGCCGCGGCGAGATCGAGTTGAGGAATCCCGGCAGCAAGCCCATCGCCGTCGAGGCCAGGTCCAGCACGCGCCTGCAATCCAGCCTGCTCGACGGCTACCTGCTCGCCCCGGAGCAGTCGACGCGGGTGACGGTGAGGCTGGGCGCGACGGACACCGCGCCCTTCGACGGGACGGTCGAGTTCTTCCTCAAGAACGGCTACGCCAAATCCGTCCGCGCCATCGCGCCGGTCGTGCCGGCCCGGCTCGAGGTGGCGGTGGCGGATTCGCTTTCCGGAGAGATCATCAATTTCGGCAAAGTCGAGGCGGGGCGCTCCGTCGAGCGGGGCATCACCGTGACGAACCGGGGCGGGGTTGGCGTGCCGCTGGAGTTCCACGTGCCCGAGCCCTTCCGTCTGCTCACCAATCCCGGTCCCCAGCTCGGACCGCTCTCGTCGGTCAATCTCTCCATCGGGCTTTTCCCCATCGCCTCGCGCCGCGGGCCGGTCGACGTGACGATGAGCGTTTCGGGGAACGACCAAACCCTCCCCATCCGCCTCCTCGGAAACGTCGTCGCGCCGGAGGGAGCGCCTTCCGCCTCCGCGAAGCCCGCCGCGCCGAACCTGCCCGCGAAGGGATTCCGGCTGGGCGCGGGAGCGCCGGTCCCCGCGGAGCCGCAGACGGAAGCTTCGCCCGCGTTGCCGGACATCGGCGCCCTTCCCCCGGCTCCCTCCTCCGCCGCTGCAGAGGTGGGGAGTGGACAGGTGGCGTGGGAGGAGGAGCTGGTCGGACACGAGCTGGAGCTGAAGCGCAGCCCCCTGGGCTTCGTGACGAGGGATCTCGTGCCGCGGAATCTCGACCCCACGTTGCGCCGACCCGAGGACCTCACCCTGCTGGAGGCGAGGAGCGAGTCCCTCGTCCTCGGCTGGACCGCGCCGAGGCACACCGGCCCGTCGCACTACGAGGTGGAGATGCGCGGGATCATGGGGAATGCCGAGACCGGCATGCCGGAAAGCGTCTGGGTGCCCTACCCGGGTGCGGACATCCAGCGCATCGACCGCCTCGTCAAGGCGAAGGTGACCAAGCTGAATCCGATGAGCCAATACGAATTCCGCGTCGTCCTCGTGACCGAGGATGGGCGCAGCTCGCCGCCGTCCGAGGCCATGGTCGCCCAGACCACGCTGCCGATGGACTGGACCTACATCTATCTCGCCGTCGGGCTGGCCTTTCTCGCGGCCCTCGGATTCGGCATCCGCAAGATCTACCTCGACCGCCGTCCCGAGGTGTATCAGTCGCAATACGTGGACTTGTAGGAAATCCGAATTTGGCCTCCGGCGGCCGCTGATTTCCGCTGATCTTTTCGGGTTTTGAAAAATCAGCGAGGATCAGCGCCAATCAGCGGTTTCGCGAAGCGGCTGCTTCGGATTTCGGGTTTTTCCTATCCCACCTTCCGGCAGGTGTCGCAGTATTCCTCCCCATCCGCGGCGACTCGGAACTCGCGGCCCGGATGGGTCTTCTCCGTCGCGCCGCAGGAGGTGCATTCGTGGAAGGCTTCGCCGGCCGGAAGCTCCTCCTGGAACTTGTGGCGCCGCACCTTCGCCTCCGATTCCCGCCGGAAGGCGTCGAGGAGGCCGGGCACGAAGGTGAGGAGGTAGGGCAGCAGCCCCAGGAGGATGATGGCCCCGAGGAGGACGGGGGCGGAGCTCGTCGCGGCCATCGCTCCCAGCATGGCGGCGTTCGCCCAGCCCAGCCATTTCGCCTTGATCGGGATGATGCCGAACAGATGGATGACCTGGTCCGGGAACAGGGTCGCGAAGGCCAGGAAGACCGAGGAGTAGAAGATGGGATTGAACATCGCCCCGGCTCCCGCCGCGACGGGGAGGAGGCCCACTAGCGAGACCGCCGCGACGCTGGCGAGGACGTAGACGTTCAGGCGGAAGCTGTCCCATTCCGACTCCAGTCCGTCGTTGATGAAGAACAGGAAGAAGAGTGCGAAGAGGACGAAAAGGGGATTCGCGGCGGCGGGATAGATCACCCAGGAGAACAGGCGCCAGACCTGTCCGGAAAGGATGGCGTCGCGGTCGAAGACGAGCCAGCCGAGGAAATCCGGCGAGAGGAGCGAGAGCAGCCAGGTCAGCAACTGGAAGCCCGCGACCCAGCGCAGGATCTTCGGCAGGGCGAGGCGGCCGAAGCGGCGCTCGAGTTGGTCGAGGAGGCGGTTGCCCGTTTCATGGATCATCGGGTGGGAAGGTGCGGGGGATTGCGGGGATTTCAAATCCGAAACTAGAAATCCGAATGGGGGGCCATGCCCCCTACTCTTACTCTTTACTCCTACTCCTTACTCTTACTCCCTGCCCGGAGCGTCGACCGCCTTGAGGAGTAAGAGTAAGGAGCAAGAGTAGGAGTAAGGAGCGGGAGGAGTTGAGAGGGGCGGTTGACTTCGGCGTGGGCCTGTCTACTCTCAAGGCCATGAACCGCTCCCCCCTCCACGACCGCCATCTCGCCCTCGGTGCCCGCATGGTGCCGTTCGCGGGATGGGAAATGCCGATCCAGTACCGGGGCATCGTCGCGGAGCATCAGGCGGTGCGGGAAGGCGTCGGGGTCTTCGACATCTCGCACATGGGCGAGTTCGAGGTTTCGGGAGCCGGGGCCGCTTCTTGGCTCGACGGCTTGCTGACCAACGAGGTCGCGGCGCTCGGCGTCGGGCAAGGGCAATACACCCTGCTGCTGAACGATGCGGGGGGAGTGATCGACGATCTCATCGTCTACCGCCTCGGCGAAGAGCGCTTCTTCCTCGTGGTCAACGCCGCCCGTATCGAGCAGGATCGCGAATGGCTCCTCGCGCATCCGGGAGAGGGCATCAGCTTTCAGGACCGCAGCGCGGAGTTCGGCGCTCTCGCGGTGCAAGGCCCGGAGGCCGTCTCGCTCTGGGAGCGGATCTCCCCGGACCGGCCTCTGCCGCCGCGCAACGGCATCGCCGAGAGGGGCGGCGTCGTGGTCTGCCGCACCGGATACACGGGGGAGGATGGCTTCGAGCTGTTCGCGCCGGTGGACGGCATCGGCGAATGGTTCGACCGCCTCGTCGCCGACGGAGCCGAGCCGTGCGGGCTGGGCGCGCGCGATACCTTGCGGCTGGAGAAGGCCTTTCCGCTCAACGGCAGCGACCTCGACGAGGTCCACACGCCGCTTGAGGCAGGGCTCGGTTTCTTCGTGAAGCTCGACAAGCCCGGCGGTTTCGTCGGACGAGACCCTCTTTGCTCGCAGAGGCAAGAGGGTGTGCCGACGCGCCTTTCCGCGATCCGCCTG
>CAYSZN010000012.1:0-19842 GCA_964435425.1 uncultured Akkermansia sp.
AGCGGCGATCCCATCGCCGCTCGCCGGATCGGCTAGGTCGTCGTGCATCGCGAGCCAGAGCGCGGAGCAGCCTCCGGCGCTGACGCCGCTCGCGGCGATGCGGGTTTTGTCGAGATTCCACTCCGCCGCCTTCGAGCGGACGAACTGCAAGGCCCTCGCCGCATCCTGAAGCGGCCATTGCAGGGGCGGCGAGACCTTCGCGGCGTTCGCATCGGCGAGGAAGCGGTAGTTGGCCGAGACTACGGAGAGGCCCGCGTCGAGCAGGCCCCGAACGTCGAGATGCTGATGGATGTCCGTCTTGTCCTGCGCCGCCCAGCCGCCGCCGTGGAGGTAGAAGACGAGCGGCGTTGGCTCGTCCGATTCCGCGAGCCAGACGTCGAGCGTCTGCCGAAAATGATCACCGTAGGGCACGTCGGTGAAGGTCGCGGGCGTGGCCACGGCCTTGTCGGTGGCGAAGCGCCTTTGCACCTCGGCGGGCGGCATCCACCCGGTGGTGCGGGCTTCGCCGGGTTCGTAGGCGACGGTCAGGACATACAGTCCGGTCGCCGCTGCCTTCGCGGGCGGCACATGCACTTGGATCTGGGTGAAGCCGTCGGCGGGCCAGCTCTCGTAGCCGTCGGTCGGGCTTTCGGTGAGCGGCTCGCCGTTGAGATGGACGACGAGATTGCGGGGCGCATGATAGGGCAGACGGAGGCGTAGGCCGAGACCGTTCGCGATGGGATCGGTCGTCGTGTCGGTCGCCGCGAGCAACTGCGGCGGCGCCTGCTCCATCGCCAGCTTGATCTCGGGGCCGTCGTCGAGGAAGGCCTCGATCGCCGCCGCCTTGTCGCCGAACTCGCTCCTCAAATTCGCCCGCAGGGACGCCAGATCCTCGACCGCCACGACCTTCTTGGCCGCTGCCGTCGTCGCGAGGACGATGCTCTCCCGTCCGTTGGTCTGCGGATAGAGAAAGCCGAGGGCGAAGTCGCTCTGGCGGTTCCATAGCTCCACCCGGCTCTCGCGCCGCTCGCTTGCCGTCGTCCCGTAGCCCGTGACGAAGTGGCCGACGAAATGCTTGATCCGGTTCACCGGATAGCCCGGCGTGCGCTCGTCGAGCCAAGGACCGTTGCCGATCCTCATCAGGCCTTTCATCCGTGCGACGACGCTGGCCTCCCATGCGACCTCCTGGGTGATCAGCATGGTGTGGTATTTCGCGTAGCCGTAGTGGGCGGAGTAGAAAAGCGGCGCGCCGTGCCAGAGTTTCTTTCCGAGCGGGGCCAGCTCCGGTCCCCAGAAGGTGCGCTGGGCGTCGGCCTCGAAGCGGTCCGAGGGGAACCCAGCCGCCTTCCCCGCCTCGATCATCGCTTCGGTGACGCGCCAGTCCCACGGGCGGAGGGCGTAGTTCGAGTAGGCCCCGCCAGTGACCTCGGTCATGATCTGGCCTTGATACATGCGGCGCGAGCCGAGCTGGCCGGGGCCGTATTCCTGCATTCCCGTGCCGTGCAGGTCGGCGTGGACCTCGGGCCGGTATTCGTCGATCACCGAGAGCACCGCGACCAGCTCCGGAGCCCGCTCGGGGGTGAGAAGCGAAAGCGATTTCACCTCCCAGATTTTGCCCACCGGCCCCAGCCCCGCGTAGGGATCGACGCCGTGCTCGTTGCGGAAGCGGTCGGTGTGGAAGAAGGCCAGCGGGTTCACGATCGGCATGATCAGCACGATTTGCTTTGTCCTCGTCTCGACCGCGAGCGGGTCGTCGCCGAGCAGCCATTCGGCGAAGGCCAGCGCCCCCGTCGTGCCGGACCGCTCCGGCCCGCAGTGCAGCGTCGTGATCAGGCAGACCTGCTTGTCCTCGTCGGGCACGGTGGAGTCGGTGACCTTCAGCAGATAGACGGGCATCGTCTGCCCGCTGAGGCCGCGCGATTCGAGCGTGACGAGCTGTGGATGGGTGTTGCGCCAATGTTGCAGCGTCCCCGCGTATTCCTCCCACGTCAGGCGGTGCATGGGGGCATGCGTCTCCTGCGCCCCCAGCGGGAACGCGGCGAGCAGAAGGGCGAGGGCGAGGCGTCTCATCGGCGGATTCCCGAAGGGGTCATGGAGCCGGAGCCTCCCAGATCGAGACGCCCATCTGGTAGGATTCGTAGAGCGGCGACGCCTTCGCATACCATCCGGTGACGAGCTTGCCATCGGCGCGCTGCACCGTGCTGGGATAACCGCAGTCCAACTCGAGCGAAGTCGCGATCCGCAGCGGCTCACTCCAGGTCTTGCCCTCGTCCGCGCTGAATTTGCCGAGCACACCGAAACGCTCCTTCACCCGGCAGCCGTAGCTGAGGAGGATGCGCCCATCCTTTAGGCGCAGGAGCTGGCCGTTCAGCTCCATCGGGTCGGTCACGTCCAGTTTGTCGCCCCAAGTGACGCCATCGTCATCCGACCGGAAGACCGCCACGTTCCTCTGCCGCGAGGCCGCGAGCCAGCGATTCCCGCCGAGGTGGAGGATCGTCGTCTCGTCCCCCGAGGGATTGATTACCGAGACCTTCCGCCATGTCGCCCCGTCGTCATCGCTGCGGAAATGCCACGAGCGAAAGCTCTTGAAGCGGGTGTTCTGTGTGGGATCGGTGAACTCCCCTCCGTAGCACGAGACATGCAGTGCCCCGTCCTCGCCGCGCTTGATGTCGCCGAAGGGGATGTAGTGCGTCCAGCCCGGCTCTGGTGCGGGGAACTCCTTGATCTGCGTCCAAGTCTTCCCACCGTCGGCGCTGCGGCAGATCCAGTTCGAGAGGATGTTGTCGCGGAAATCGGCCTGCTTCGGGCGCTGCGGCTGCTTCACGTTCGTCCATCCCGAGCAGAGCACGATCAGGTCGCCGTTGCCCGCGATGCCGGCGGCGTGGTTCATGCGGTTCGTGTCCGGCTCGTTCGGAGCGGGAATGCCCCGTTTCGTCCAGACTTCGCCGTCGGGGCTGTTCCAGACCTCGATGGACCCGGCGACCTGCCCGTGGCTCGGCTGGCCGAAGAGGGTCGCGTTGATCGATCCGTCCGGCAGCAGGGTCAGGGCGGGCCACGCGCAGACGTCCTTCACCGCGACGAGATGATGGATCGACGGCAGTTCGGTCTCGGCGGCGTGGAGAGTCCCCAGCGCAAGGAGAGAGGCAAGAGTCACGAGATTCGTTTTCATGGTTGGTGGGTTTCAGGATAGAGTTTCGCGAGCGCTTCCGGGTCGGTGCCCTTCGCGCCCGCTTCGGAGGGAACGCCGTTGACGAGAGAATCGGTCCAGCTCGCGGTTCCGGTGGTGCGGAATTCGACCCCCTCGAAGGTGCAGCGCGTCGCCTCCAACGTGGCCCGGGTCGTGACCAGTCCGAGGCGCGGCTCGACGAGACGGCGGAAGAGGACGTTCTCCAGCCGCAGACGGCAGTCGCCGTCCTCGCGTCCCGTCACCGTGAAAGGGTTCTGCGCCGAGGAGAGGACGACGGCGTTCTTCAGCGAATAGCGCCCCCGGTCGAGGAAGAAGAGATCGTAGCTGACGCAGTCGGCGATGAAGACGTCCTCGTAGTCCGTCACCGCATCGACCGTGTCGCAGATACCGGTGCTGTTGCCGATGCTGACGAAGCCCTTCACCCGGTATTGCGCGGTGCCGTGGGCGCTGATGCCGTCGTCGCCGCAGCCGTAGGCGGCGATGTTCTCGAAAAGCACGTCCTCGCAATGCCCGTGGATGTTGAAGCCGTCGTTGTAGGGATGGCGGGCGGTGAGATTGCGGATGACGAGATGGGCGTTCTCGCCGCCGAACTGGACTCCGGCGCTCCTGAAGGGGATGAAAATCGACTCGTCCGCGAGCGCGCGGCCCGGCGCGAGCTTCAGGTAGAAGGTTCCGAAGAACTGCGGCGAATCGGGAAGGTCGCGCGAGGGATCGCGGACGAAGGTCCATTCGCCGGGCACCAGATCCTCCGGCTTCTTCAGGGGGGCACTTTTCGCCTTCGAGGCGGTCCCCATGCGGTTGACTTCGCCGTTCCAGAGGAAGAACCAGCGGCCGAGGATGGCGCTGTCGAGGCGCGGCAGGAGGTTCGCGTTGGCGAAGAGGCCCGGTTCGATCTCGGTCCAAGTTTGCGGATCGAGAGGATCGCTCCCGTCGAGGATGGCTCCGTGGCCGTCGAGGACGATCGGCTGGCCCGGCTCGCCCTTTTTTCCGTAGAAGCCGGCGTAGTCGCGGTAGACCTTCGGTTCAAGATGGATCGTATCGCCGGCCTGCGCCAGCTTGATGGCATGGGCGATGGTGGGAACGTCAGGATCGATCCCGACGCGGAGGTCGCGGGCGGAGAGAGGCAGGGAGCAGAGGAAAAGGAGCGCGGGCACGACCATGTGGATCATGGCGCAGCTTCCCAAAAAACGAAGCCGGAGGCGAGACGCGCCTTCGCGGAACTTTGGAGTGCGGCGGCATGACGCCGCTTTCCCTAGGGGCGACATGTCGCCCTGCCACAAAGCGCGGACATGTCCGCGCACTCCAAGGCGCTGCCGTGCGGCTCCCTTCGCCTGCTCCATCCTCATGCCGGCGGTGTCACCGCGACGGCGGCAGAGTAGGCGTCCTTGCGCGCGGGATCGGTTTGGGTATGCGACCCGCGGTAGACGAGGAGAAAACCGAGCCGGGCGTGGTCGGTCGCGTTCGGCGCGGAATAGTGGATCGTCTCGCAATGGTGGATGCTCGCGTCGCCGGGCTCGAGGAGGGCGACTAGCGGCGCGTCCCCGTCCGTCTCCGGCATCTCCGCGAGACCGATGCTGTTGCCTCGCACGCCGGAAGGCTTCGTCGGCAGCGGACCGAGGCGATGCGAGCCTTTCACATAGGTCACCGGCCCATTTGCCTCCGTCACCGCGTCGATCGCGATCCACACGGTGAGCATGTCGGGCGGATCCTGACAGAAGTAGGCGTTGTCCTGATGCGGCGGCACGCCCGACCCGATCCGGGCCGGTTTGTTGAAGGTCTCGACGCCCGCGAGGACCGGTTTGCCCCTCACGAGGGGGGCGATCCACGCAAGGAGGTCGGAACGGTGCCCGAACTCGCGGAAGAAGGCATTGTGCTGCTCGAGCCGCCAGAGGTTGCGGACGGTCTGCCCGTCGGCTTCGAGGGTACGGGCGTCGGCGGGCTTCGAGGAGAGATCCTCGCGGATGTAGCGATCCAGCTCGGAGCGGATCGCGGCAACTTCCTCCCGCGAAAGGAGGCCGCGCACGATGGCCACGCCGTCGCGTTCGTAGTCCTCCAGCAAGTGCCCGTGGTCGATCGCTTTCATCACCATTCTCCTTTTCTTCCGAATTTTGTCTCCAGGTTCTCGCGGAAGCGTCCGATGGCCGCCTCCATTTTCGCCAGCTTCGCCTCGACGCCATCGTCCTCGGTATCGCGGGCGGCGGGGATCACGGTCTCGCATTCGTTGCCGTCCATGAAGGTCGCGGCGTCGAGGAGGCGCTCCTGCTCCTCCGGCGCGATGACGAGGAAGCCATGCTTGTCGGCGTGGATGAGGTCGCCGGGAGCCACCTTCGTGCCGAAGACCTCGACTTCGCATCCCCAGCGCACCGGATGGACGAAGGCGTGGCCGACACAGAGCCGCCGGGCGAGGGCCTTGAAACCGGCGTCGGTCATCTCGTCCACGTCGCGGATGGCTCCGTCGGTGATCGTGCCGACGCAGCCGAGGGCACGGTGCAGCCTCGCGTTCACCTCGCCCCAGTGCGAGCCGAAGACGCGCGGCTTGTCGAGGTCCTGCACGACCACGATTTTCGGACCGGGCACGCTGGCGAGGTAGCGGCGGTATTCCACGCCCGCGTTCGGATTGGCCTCGCGATGAACAGGGTTCGATGGCTCGATCAACAGGGTCACGGCGTAGCCGGTCATCGGCCCCATCTGCGGCATGAAGTCCCGCGTCTCCTCGAGGTTGAAGGCGTCGCGGCCGGGGTTCCGGCGCGTGATCTGCTCCCAGCCGTTGTAGATCGTCGGGGTGTTCCAGCGATTCCATCGGTGGAGTTCGCCGGGAGGCAGAGGGCGCGGAGAGTTGGCGGAATCGCTCATGGATCGGCGTCATTCTGCCTCTTGCGTCCCGATGTCGGCAAGCCCACCTTTCTGGTAAAGACTCCTGACCAGATGACCTCCTCCGACGAACTTCCCCGCCGCGTCTCCCTCGTCGCCGAGACCGCCCGCGCCCTGCGCTCCGCCATCGCCTCCGGTGCCTGGGTCGAGGCCCTGCCGGGCGAACGCGAGCTCTGTGCCCGCTTCCAGGTGAGCCGCCCCACCCTGCGCGGTGCCCTCGCCGAACTGGAGCGCGAGGGAGAGATCGAACGCTCCCCGCGCCGCCGCTGCCGCTTGCTCCAAGCGCCGCGGAAACGGCGGCGCGGGCGGAGCGACAGCCGCGTCATCGCGGCGATCGCCTCGCGCCCTCTCCTCGCGATGCCGCCCTCGGCCGTGGTCATGGTCGATGAATTGCGCGCCAACCTCGCCCGCGCCGGATTCCAGCTCGAGGTGCTCGTCAGCCCCGCGTGCTTCAAGCGCAAGCCCGAACGAGCCCTGCGCGAACTGACTTCGCGGACGGCGGCGGCGGTCTGGATCACCTTCGGCTCGCGCGAACCGATGCAGCGATGGTTCCACCGCAACGGGCTCCCCTGCCTCGTGGCCGGCTCCTGCGCTCCCGGCATTCCCCTCCCTTCGGTCGACATCGACTACCGTGCCACCTGCCGCCACGCCGGAGGGCTGCTGCGGAAAAAGGGGCGGCGGCACGTCCTCCTCTGCCTGCCCGAAGGGGCCACCGGCGGCGAGGCCGACAGCGAGGCGGGCCTGCGCGAAGGGTTTCCCGAGGAGGAGGGACGGAGGATTTCCGTCCTCACGCACGACGGCTCGCCCGAGCATCTCCTCGCCTTGCTGGATGCCGCCCTGCGCTCGCGCACTCCCCCGGACGCGATCCTCGTGGCCCGCGCTGTCCACGTCCTGACGGTGCTGACGCATCTCCAGCGGAACGGCCTGCGCCTGCCCCGCGATCTCGCCCTCGTCTCGCGCGACGACGAGGGCTACCTCGCCCATCTCACGCCCTCGGTGGCACGCTACACGACCGATGCGGCCCTGCTCGCCCGACAGCTTTCCCTGGCTCTCGGTCGTTTCGCCGAGACCGGTTCGCTGCCGTCGCATGCGGTGCGGCTGATTCCGAAGTTTGTGGGTGGCGAGACGCTTTGAACTCCAATTCTCCTACTCTTACTCTTTGCTCATACTCCTTACTCAAAATCGGAGGATGGGCGACGTTCGGGGAGTAAGAGTAACGAGTAAAGAGTATGGAGTAAGAGATTCACCCCCACTCCAAAATCACCTTCCCCGACTGCCCGCTCTTCATCACTTCGAAGCCCTTCTCGAACTCCGTATAATGAAACCGGTGCGTGATCACCGGCCGGATATCCAACCCGCCCTGGAGCATCACCGTCATCTTGTACCAAGTCTCGTACATCCGCCGGCCATAGATCCCCGAGATCGTCAGCATGTTGAAGACGACCGTATTCCAATCGATCGCGATCTCCTCCGAGGGAATCCCCAGCATCGCGACCTTGCCGCCGTGGCAGAGATTGTCCAGCATCTCGCGGAAGGCCGACGCATTCCCCGACATCTCCAGCCCCACGTCGAAGCCCTCGGCCATGCCCAGCTCCCGCTGCACCTCGGCGAGGCGTTCGTGCCGCACATCCACGACGCGGGTCGCGCCGAGGGTCTTCGCCAATTCGAGCCGCCATGGATTCACATCCGTGACCACGACATGCCGCGCCCCCGCGTAGCGGCAGATCGCCGCCGCCATGCAGCCGATCGGTCCGGCCCCGGTGATGAGGACATCCTCGCCGAGAATGTCGAAGGTCAGGGCGGTGTGGACCGCGTTGCCGAAGGGATCGAAGATCGCGGCGAGGTCGCGGTCGATGTCGTCGGCATGGTGCCAGACGTTCGCCATGGGCAGGGCGATGTATTCGGCGAAGGCCCCCGGACGGTTCACCCCGATGCCCTTCGTGTCCTTGCAGAGATGGCGGCGGCCCGCCATGCAGTTGCGGCAGCGCCCGCAGACGACATGCCCCTCGCCGCTGACGATCTCGCCGGGGCGGAAGTCGGAGACGTTCGATCCCACCGCGACGATCTCGCCGACGAACTCGTGCCCCACGACCAGCCCCACCGGCACCGTCCTGCGGGCCCAAGCGTCCCAGTTGTGGATGTGGACGTCCGTGCCGCAGATGCCGGTGCGGTCGACCTTGATGAGGACATCGTTGATGCCGATCTCCGGCTCCGGCACGTCCTCGAGCCAGAGTCCGGGGGCGTCGTGGGTTTTGACAAGGGCTTTCATCGCCCGGACTCTGCCACAGGACGGGAGCCGGGGTCGAGGGCGGAGTTTGTCATAAGCCTACTTCCTTAAGCTTGGATTTGGACCACGAATGGACACAAATGAACACGGATCCTCTTGTATTCCATCTGTGTAATTCGTGTGATCCGTGATCCAAATCACCCCTCCAATAAAAGCGGTTTCATGGGATCAATGGGTGTCTTCGATGTGGACCAGGGACACATCGTTCATTTTTCCACCACCTTCACGCCACGTTTTCCCCTTGTCCCCCGGCCCCGGCATCCGCTATCCTCGCGGCATGAACCTGCGCCCCATCGCCCTCGCCGCCGTCCTCTTCGCCGGCGTCCTGCCTCTCTCCGCCAGGGACTACACGACGATCCCGACGGAACCGACCGAGGGCGACCGCCTCCTGACGGACTACTTCGCCCGCGAAACCCGCCGTCTCGCCGCGCGGAACGCGACCTTCATCGACAACACGGCCGACTGGCCCCGCGCACAGGCCGACCTGCGCCGCCAGCTTTTCGAGATGCTCGGCCTGCATCCCCTGCCCGCCCGCTCCGACCTGAAGGCGCAGGTCACCGGCACGCTCGAGCGCGACGGGGTGATCGTGGAAAAGATCGTCTTCCAGTCGCGCCCCGGCCTCTACGTCACCGCGAACTTCTACCGCCCCTCGCAGCAGGACGGCCCGCTCCCCACTATCCTCTACGTCTGCGGGCACGGCGGCTCGAAGATCGACGGGGTCAGCTACGGGAACAAGACCACCTACCAGCACCACGGCATCTGGTTCGCGAAGAACGGCTACACCTGCCTCATCCTCGACACCCTCCAGCTCGGCGAGATCGAGGGCACCCACCACGGCACCTACAACCTCGACCGCTGGTGGTGGAACTCGCGCGGCTACACCTCCGCCGGAGTCGAGGCTTGGAACGGCATCCGCGCCCTCGACTACCTCGAGACCCGGCCCGAGGTGGACAAAACGAAATTCGGCGTCACCGGACGCTCCGGCGGCGGAGCCTACACCCTCTGGGTCGCCGCCCTCGACGAGCGCATCCAGGCCGCCGCCCCCGTCGCCGGGATCGCCTCGATGCACAACCACGTCGTCGACGGCTGCGTCGAGGGGCATTGCGACTGCATGTTCATGGTCAACACCTACCGATGGGATTTTCCGCTCGTCACGGCATTGATCGCGCCCCGCCCCCTGATGATCCTCAACACGGACAAGGACCCTATCTTCCCCCTCGACGGTGTCGTCGACGTCTACCAGAAGACGCGGAAAGTCTACGAGGCGATGGGCGCCCTCGACAAGATCGGCATCGCCTTCTACGAAGGAGGCCACCTCGACACCCAGCCGCTCCGCGTGCCTGCCTTCCACTGGTTCGAGCGGCATTTCAAAGGCATCGACATCCGCGACGAGATCGCCGACACCACCGCGCCGAAGCGCTTCGAGCCCGCCGAGCTGAAAGTCCTGGAGGAAATCCCCGGAAACGAGCGCAACACCTTCATCGACGACTACTTCACCACGCGGGCGCCCGAAACACCCGCCCTGCCCGAAAGCCCCCCGGACTGGGAGGCGCAGCAGGCCCTTGTCCTCGGGCGGCTCCAGTCGAAGGTCTTCCGCGGCTGGCCCGCCGCCGCCGGCGACCTCCTTGCCTCCGAGGACTTCAGCGGGGAGAAGGACGGCATCGCCTTCTCGAGATGGAGCTTCGAGAGCCAGACCGGCTTGCGCCTGCCGCTCTACTTCGCCCGCCCCGCCGGAGTCCCGGCCTCCGACCTCGAGCTGATCGTCCTCAACGCCCTCGACGAAGAGGGTTGGCAATCCCTTCTGACCCTCTACGGCACCCACTTCGCCGGAGCCTTCCCCGGGATCGCCGTCCCCGAGACCGACGCCGAGGCCTACGGAGCGGAGCAGCGCATGCACGCAGGCCGCCGCTGGGGCATGGCCTACCTGCCTCCCCGCGGCATCGGTCCCACCGCCTGGACCACGGACGAGAAGGAGCGCATCCACATCCGCCGCCGCTTCGCCCTGCTCGGCCAGACCCTCGACGGGATGCGGATCTGGGACATCCGGCGCGGTGTCCAGACCCTCCGCGGCATCGAGGGTGCCACCCAGCCGCAGCTATGGATGCAGGCCTCCGGCACGATGGCGGGCAACGTCCTCTACGCCTCCCTCTTCGAGAAGGACATCCACCGCATCGACCTCCACGAGCCGCCCACCAGCCACATGGAGGGACCGGAACTGCTCAACGTCCTCCGCTTCACCGACCTAGGCCAGACCGCCGCCATCGCCGCCGGGCGCAGCCAACTGAGGATCTTCACCCAGGATGCCGGGAAATGGAACCACCTCCCCGCCTTCGCCGAGAAGCTCGCCTGGCCAGAGGAGCAAGTGCAGATCCGGGTGCTGCCTGGGGCGGAGGCAGGCGAGGAAGCGAAGGAGTGATACCAAATCCAGTTTGGATTGGATTACTCCTCCCCATACCCGAACCGCTCGATCGCGGCGGCTTCGAGGCGGAGGGCCCGGGCCCGCACGTCGGGCTCCCAGACGGGGCGCGCCCTGGCTTCGCTGCGGTTGACGCGCTCCTTTTCCCGGACGAGGGCGGGATCGAAGGCGCAGCCGAGCCGCTCGAGGACGGCGACGAGGTCCTCCCGCAGGTTCTCCTGCCGGCCGACGAAGTCGACGGGGCGGAAGGTGTAGTGGTCGAAGAGAGCGCTGACGTAGCCCGGATAGCGGTCCATCACCGCGGTGACGAACTCGTTGAAGTCCCGGCCTTCGCCGAGTCCGTTGAGGACGGCGTTGGGATGCCAGCGGTGGAAGTCGTGCTCCTTTCCGTCGCGCTCCCAGTTCAGGGAGGGCTGGCTCTTGTAGAGGTAGAAGGATTCGTACCAGGCGAGCGGATGCCGCACGAAGCAGAAGGTGAAGGGGCGCGGATGAACGCGGAGGAAGGCCCGCTTGCGGAGGTACTCCAGCCGCCGGCCCAGGCCCTGCCAGCCAGGCGCGAGGAGATGCTCCAGATTGGCGTGCCGGTGGCCGATGGAGCAGCGCATCAGTCCGCTCTCGCGCAGCACCTTCGTCACCCAGGTGCCGCCGGTCTTGGGAATGTGGAGGAAAAGCGCCCCGTTTTTCAAGATCACCGCCATGGCGGGAAGTGGTGGCTCCCGGGTGCCGGCTTGTCAACGGATACCGTGCGTCCGGTCAGGAGGGCAACGCGACGGGTCTGATGTCGCGGCCGCTGAAATCGGCGAGGCGCCAGAGCGTCCTCGAGCCGGGACCGTCTCCCTGCTCTTCCTCGTCGCGGGAAGGGGCCAGCGGAAGGGTGAAGACGAGCGCGTTGCGTCCGTCCCGCGTACGCTCGGCCCGGATCGAGCCTCCATGATGGAAGATGGTGAGATAGCAGGCCATGAGGTTCGTGCCGAACTCCTCTGGCTGGTTGGGGCGGATGTAGAAGGGATCGAAAAGACGGGCGAGGTCCTCCTCCGGCACGGGGTCACCATTGTCGATGAAGACCGTCTCGATGCCGCCGCCTTCTCCGGCGACGGAGAGATGCACCTCGATGTCCCCGCCACGCTTCAGGCTCGAGCGGGACTCCTCGAAGAGGAAGCGGGCCATCTGCGCGAGTTTCGGGGCATCTCCGGACAAGCGTGGCAGGTCGTCCGGAGCATGGATGTGAAGACGGATGTCGGGGCGGCCCTGAAGGACGATCTCTCCGGCCTCGCGAAGCGTCGCGGCCAGATCGATGCCTTCGCTCAGAGTCAGTCCGCTCAGCCTCGTGCCCTCGTCGAGGTTCGTCAGGATGGAGGTCATGCGGTCGATCTGCCCCCCGACCTCCCCGTAGAACTCCCCCCAGAAGGCGGCGTCCTTCGGCTGGCCCTCGATCTCGTCGTCCAGCTGGTAGGGCAGCAGGTCGTGGAAGGTCCGCATCACGGTCAGCGAATTGCGGAGATGGTGGTTGAGTCCCGCGGAGAGGATGCCGATGCTTGCCGCCTTGTCGGCCATGAGGAGGTGCTGGAAGGCTTCGGCCTTCTCCCGGATGAGCCGCTCGCGCTCGCGCTCGAGGCAGAAGTGGCCGAGGGCCTTGGCGAGGCGGTGCTCGAGGTCGTCAGGATCCCAGGGCTAGGTGAGGTAGGAATAGAGCAAGCCCTCGTTCAGCGCCTCGACGGCGGCATCGAGGTCGGAGAAGGCCGTGACGAGGAAACGGAGCGGGTTCGGATCGACCTTCCGGATGCGGGCGAGAAGGGACAGGCCGGACTCGCCGGGCATCTTCTTGTCGCTGACGACGACGCCAATGCGCTCGTGGTGCTCGCAGAAGAGGGCGTAGCCCTCCTCGGGGCCGCTGGCGATATGGATGGGGGCCAGCTCCTCGAAGATCGCCTCGAAGTACTTCAACGACTTCAGTTCGTCGTCGATGTAGAGGATGCCGTAGTCAGAACAACGCTTTTTCATGGGGGGAATCGGTTCGGAGGAGCATGGGGGCTGCCGAAGGCCCGTGGTGTCTCTCTGAAGGCACCGCGTCGCCATCGGCAGCGGGCAGGCAGACATGGAATGCGGTGCCGCTGGAGCCATCGGAATCGACATGGATGGTCCCGCGATGGGCCTGGACGATGCGGAAGCAGATGCTGAGCCCCAGCCCCGTCCCCTCTCCCGCCTTCTTCGTCGTGAAGAAGGGATCGAAGATCTTCGAACGGATCTCCGCAGGAATGCCCGGGCCGTTGTCCTCCACGGAGAGGGCGACCTCCCCATTTTCCTCGGAGGCGGAGATGACGATGCGGTGCGGACGCCCCGTTCCGCCTTTCGCCATGGCCTGGATGGCGTTGTGGACGAGATTGACGAAGACTTGGGCGAGCTGGTTCTTCACCCCCTTGACTGTCAGCGACGGGTCGATCCGCAGGTCGATCCCGACTTCGTGGTCGTCGATCTCCTTCCCAAGCAGGCGCTGGGCGACATCGACCGCCTCGCGCACCGGAAACTCGGCGAGGGACTCGCTGCGCTTGTGCGAGAATTCCCGCAGCTCCCGCACGATCTCCTTCATCCGGTCGATGCTGTCCTGGATGTCTTCGACGGCATCGCGGATGGCCTCGTCCTCGGGATACTGGCGGAGGCGCCGACGGAGAAGGAAGAGCGCCTGGTTGGAATGGTTCAGGGGATTGCCGATCTCGTGGATGACCCCGGCACTGAGCTGGCCAAGCGAGGCCATCTTCCCCGATTGAATCAACTGGCCCTCGGTCTCCTCGAGCTCGTCGAGGAGGCGGCGCAGCTCGATGGCGTTCTGCCGGAAGGCGATCTTCTTCTGCCTCAACTTCTCCCGGCCCCGGAATTCCTCCACCCTCATGCGATGGTGGGCGACGCTGCCCGCCACGACGACGGCTCCGGTGGCAACGAGAAAGACGAGGTTGCTGAACAGGCCCGCCATCTCCTTGGCGTTCATGCCCTCGATAATGGACGGAAGGCAGGCGCCTAGGTAGAGAAGCAGCACCAGCCCCGAGACGGCGAAGGCCTCCTTGTAGGTCCAGTGGAAGAGGAAGCCGATCGCGACGATGCAAAGGGAGAGGCCGGCGTAGTAGATCGTCGCCGGATCGCGCGTCACGAAGATGGTGATGGCCACGAAAAAGGCCGGGATCAAGGGCAGAACGACCGTGAAGAACCTGAAATGGCGCTTTCCAAAACGGGAGCGGACCATCAGGAGCAGGACCATGGTGAAGGAGGCGCAGGTCCAGCGCAGCGCGGCGAACAGAGCGAGATAGTCCGGATAGGCGAAGTGGTCGAGGACGGCGAAGAAGGAGACCATGCCGGCCGCGATCACCGCCAGCAGCTTGAGATTGCGCAAGGTGAAGCGGCGATCCTCCGCCTGCATCAGCTTCCACGCGAAATCGGAGAGGTCTGTCGGCTTCGGCGACGAACCAAGGGGGGACGATGGAGGTGAATCAGGCACGGACATTTAAATTCCAAATTTATTACAATTTTCATAAATTGCAACATCCCACTGCTTTCATGCTTCATTTGGAAATCATTTCAGCTTGAAATTTTTATGGAATTTTGAAATTCGCTCCATCAAAACTCATCAAACTTCAGATTTTTTCAAAATCATTCAGTTTTGGCTTGCCGAAAACTCACCATTCGTGATAATAAGGCACCCTGAATTAGGACAGACCTGTCCCACCAGTCACGGTTTGAGCCCCTCAGGCGGTTTTCTTTTCCGAAACCTTGTTTTCGTTTCAAAGGCGCCTCTTCCGCTTCCCTCGGAAGGGGCGTTTTTGATTTCCAAAATCGGCTCCCGGAAGCGAAAGGTCGCCTACCTTGCGCTTCCCGCCCTCGCCTGCGCGGCGCTGGCCTCGTCAAGGGCGGAGAGCGGAACGACGTAGCTTCTTCCGTTGCGGAGCAGGAGCTTCACCGACTCCCCTTCGAGCCCCATCATGCGGGCCTCGATCGTCCTGCCCTCGCGGTTGGTCCAGGACAGGAAGGCGGCGGTGCCGGCGCCGCTCTCGGCGGAGGAAGGGGCCGTCGTCATCTCCGCAAGGCGCTTCGTCTCCTCCTCGGTCGGCTTCTTGGCATCGACGACGGCTCCCTGCCGGATCCACTCCTCGATCGCCGCGATCTCGCGCTTCGGCAGGCGGGATCCCCGCCGCGGCATGAAATCGGCGTGGTTCTCGTCCAGCTTCATCCGTTCGACGAATCCGCTGCCCTCGGGATCGCCGGGCCGGATGATGTTGTACTTCCCGATCTGGTCGAACAGGGTTTCGGGATCGAGAGCCAGGCTTCCCTTCACCTCGGTCTCCTTGCTGTGGCAGTCCCAGCAATGCTCCTTCATGATCGGGAGCACCTTGCCGACGTAGTCGACGGTCTCGGCGGCCGGAGCGGGCGACGCGCTCCACATCCACGCGAACGCCGTCCCGGAGAGAAAAGCACGCTTCATCGCGAGGAATAACGCCTCACTCGGCTTCCGTTACGAGTGCCTCGGTCTCCTCGTCCAGAAAGAGCCCATCGAGGGCCTCCCTCGCCCAGGCCTGGGCACCGGCCTGACGGCGCAGCAGACGGACGGCCAGCACCTGGACCATGGGATGCTCGCTCCACGCCTGGGCCGCGAGGATGCGCCAATGCTCCCCGGCGCGGAACCGGCGCGGATCGGAGGCCTGCTCGAAGCAATTCCCGCAGAGGAGGAGACAGCGGTCGAAATCGGGAGTCCGCGGCACGGGCGGCACCTCGTAGATCGACAGGCTCTCCCCTGCCCTTTCGCACAGCTCGCATTTCGACTTCGCCCGGCGGGCGAGATCCTTGCCGTAGGCGTTCAGCGCCGCGAGACGCTCCGCGTGTTCCTCTTTTCCTCTGGCCATGGTGGCGATGGCACGCATCCTATTGACGCTGCGCCTTCCCGCAAGCACCTTCTCCCCGATCCGCATGGGAACCGTCCGCCTCCTCTTCCTCCTTCTCGCCGCCCTCGGAGGCAGTCTTCGGGCGGAGGAGCCGCCCGTCGGCACCTTCTCCATCGTCGCGGCCGATCCGGCCACCGGCGAGATCGGCATCGCGGTCCAGTCGCGCATCGTCGCGGTGGGCGGGATCGTCCCCTTCGCCCGCGCCGGCGTCGGCGCCGTCGCAACCCAAGCCTACGCGAACGTCCGCTACGGCCCCGCGGGTCTCTCCGCCCTCGCCGCGGGCATCGCGCCGGACGAATGCCTCCGCCTCCTCGCCGCGAACGATCCCCTGCGCGAACGGCGGCAGGCCGGCCTCGTCGACGCCTCCGGCTGCGCCGCGACCTACACGGGAAACGACTGCCTCGACTGGGCCGGGGGCATCGTCGGAACGCATTTCGCCGTCCAGGGCAACATCCTCGCGGGCCGGCAGGTCGTCGTGGCCATGGCCGAGGCCTTCGAGCAGAGCGAAGGCACCCTCGCGGAGCGCCTCATCGCCTCGCTGAAGGCCGGGCAGGCGGCGGGAGGAGACAAGCGCGGGATGCAGTCCGCCGCCCTCCTCGTCGTGCGCGAGGGCTGGGGCTACGGCGGCCTCGACGACCGCTACCGGGATTTGCGCGTCGACGAGCACCCCGATCCCATCGCGGAGCTCGAGAGAATCCACCAGGCACACCGCCGCCTGTTTCCGAGACCGGACGACGCCTCTTCGGACAAGTGAAGCGCCCGAGGAGCCTCCCTCACTCGGACGACTGTTTCCCCTTCTCCCCTTCCGAGGTCTTCGCGTCGGACTTCTCTCCCTCCCCTTCCGCAAAGGGTACGAACTTCAAAACCGTGCCGTTGATGCAGTAGCGCTTGTCCGTCGGGGTATCGAACTTCTCGCCCTCGAAGACGTGGCCGAGGTGGCCGCCGCAGACCTTGCACAGCACTTCGGTACGGGCGTAGCCGAGGTGGTAGTCCACGTTGTATTTCACATTCTTCGCCTTGGATGGGTCGTAGAAGGAGGGCCAGCCGCAGTGCGAATCGAACTTCTCCTTCGAGGTGAAGAGCTCGGCGTTGCATCCGGCGCAGTAGTAGGTGCCGCCGTCCTGGGCCTTGAACTCCTCGTAGACCGCCCCGTTGGCCCGCTCCGTCCCGGCCTCGCGGAGAATGCGGTACTGCTCGGGCGTGAGGATCTTCCGCCATTCCTCCTCGCTCTTTTCCACCGCTCCCGTCGGCTGGGCGGGCACCGAGGGCAGCACCTCGATGATGCCCGGCTCCTTCTTCGGGGCTGTCTCGCCCGGCTCCTTCTCGTCCGCCTCGGCGCAGGAAAGGGCGGAGACCACGACGGCAAGGGAAGCGGCGAAGGACAGAGGGCTGTTCATGCCGCCAACCTAGAGGCGTTTCCGGTGCCGGTCAAAGGCGCGATCAATCCCCAGCGTCCCCATTGCGCAATGGTAGGGCCGTGCGGCCCGCGCGGCCAAACGAACGTCCACACGACTGCCTCCCCGATCAGGCCGGTCGGGGCTACCTTGCATGGCCCGCTTCGCCCTGGTTTCCATTTCGGCAAAGTGCCCTATCTTCCGGCGATGGCCTCTCCCGACCGGATCGATTGGTACGACACGCCGCTCTACTACGACATCATCTTCGACGAGGACACGGCGAAGGAGGCAAACTTTCTCGAAGCCGTGCACCGCCGCCACGCCACGACACGAGGCCGGTCCGTCCTCGAGCTCGCCTGCGGGAGCGGCCGCCTCGTCAAGGAGCTGGCCTCCCGCGGATGGAGGACGGACGGCTTCGACCTCAATCCGGCGATGCTCGACTTCGCCCGCGACCGGCTCTCCGCCGCTGGGCTGACGGCGCGGCTCTGGCAGGACCGCATGGAGGCCTTCCGAGCGCCCGGGAAGACCCGCTACGATCTCGTCCACTGTCTCGTCAGCACCTTCAAATACCTCCTTTCCGAAAACGACGCCCTCGCCTGCCTCGAACGCGTCGCCGCCAGCCTGAAACCCGGAGGCCTTTTCGTCCTCGGACTCCATCTCACCGCTCCCGGCAGCACAAGACCGGCCCACGAACGCTGGACCTCTTCGCGCGACGGTGTCGCCGTCGTCTGCAACACCCGCACCTGGCCACCCCGTCCCGGCACCCGCCTCGAGCCGATGCGCTCGCGCCTGCGCATCACCTTGCCCGACGGCGGGACCCGCGAGCAGGAAACCCTCTGGGAAGTGCGGTCCTACACGGCCCCGCAACTGAAGCACCTCCTGCGGAAATGCCACGACCTCAAGGTGGTCGTCTGCCACGATTTCCGGCACGATGCCGAGGAGACGCGGTGTCTCGACGACGAATACGCCGATCTCGTCCTCGTCCTCCGGCGGAGGTGAGCCTCGACTCCCCCGAATCCGCCTTGCGCATCGCCGCGAACCGGGGCAAAAGTCTCCGCCTATGGGTAGGGCATTCGGATAGCAGTCCTCGCAGGCAGCGGTTGGACGGAATTCCAGTCACAGGATGGACGACGCAACCATGAACCGCCAAGACCCGTTCCCGTCCACGGCCTGGACCATCGTCAGGCTGGCGGTGGCGAAGCACCAGCCCGGGGCGGACCGGGCCCTCGACCGCATCTGCCGTACCTACGAGGGCCCCGTCATGGCCTACATCCTGGGCGGAGGTTGTGCCCGGGACGACGCCGAGGATTTGAAGCAGGCCTTTTTCGAGCATTTGCTGGCCAAGGACGCCTTGGCGACGGCCGAGGAGTCCGGGGTAAAGCTGCGGGTCTACCTCCTCGCCAAGCTGCGGAGCTTCCTCGTCGACCGCCACCGTCGCGGCACGGCGCAGAAGCGGGGTGGCGGGCGCGTGGTCCAGTTCTCCGAACTCGACGAAGCCCAGGCCCGGCTCGCGGAGCCGGTCGATCCCGTCACGCCCTTCATCGCCTACCAGCGGCAATGGGTCGAGACGCTCGCGGCGAACGCGCTGGCGACGCTCCGCGCCGAATACGCGGACCGGGGCCAGGCCGCCCTCTTCGACGCGCTCGCACCCTTCATCACCCGCGACAGCGGGCATCGCATCGCCGAACTGTCGGCCCATCTGGGCCGGCCCGAAGGCACTCTGAAAAGCGACATCTCCCGGCTGCGGGCCAGATGCCAGCGGCTCATCCGCCGCCGGGTCGCGGCCACCCTGGACGACCCGACCCCGGAGAACATCGAGATCGAGCTGGCCGAGCTGATGGGGTATCGGGCCTGATCTTTTCCGAAAGTTCCCTGCAACCCTTTCCGGCGGATTGCGAAGATAGCCTTGTGACGGACCATCCGCCCGCGAACTCCATCCCGTGAAAAACCGGCTCCCTTTCTCTGCCTGCTGCTCCCGCCGACCGCGCGGAGCACCCGTTGGGATGCCTTGAACCCATTTGGACAACCCCGCTGAAGACAATAGCAAACGCTCCCGTCCATGAAGCACCAGCCCCTCGACCTCTTCGTTCTCGCCGCCCTCGCGGCCTTGCTGCCGGGCCTCCTCCCCTCCGCCGCCAAGGCCCAGATGGGCTACGACTGGACCCATTTCGCCGGCCTTCCGGGCACTTCCGAGACCGGGGACGGGACCGGTGCCGGCGCGAGGTTCACCGGTCCGCAAGGGGTGGCGGTGGACGGCGCGGGCAATGTCTACGTCGCGGACACGGACAACCACACCATCCGCAAGGTGACGCCAGGGGGCGTGGTGACCACCCTCGCGGGCAGCGCCGGACAATGGGGCAGCGCCGACGGAACCGGTTCCGACGCGAGGTTCGGCAGTCCGACGGGAGTGGCGGTGGATGGCGCGGGCAACGTCTACGTCGCGGATCGGTGGAACAACGCCATCCGCAAGGTGACGCCCGGCGGCGTGGTGACCACCTTCGCGGGCGGCCAATGGGGCAGCGAAGACGGCATCGGTTCCGCCGCGGGGTTCGACTGGCCGGAAGGAGTGGCGGTGGACGGCGATGGCAACGTCTACGTCGCGGACACGGGCAACCACACCATCCGCAAGGTGACATCCGGCGGCGTGGTGACCACCCTCGCGGGCACCGCCGGGCAATCGGGCAGCGCCGACGGGACCGGCTCCGCCGCGAGCTTCGCCCATCCGCGAGGAGTGGCGGTGGACGGCGATGGCAACGTCTACGTCGCGGACACGGACAACCACA